>DAVZKM010000213.1:0-2992 GCA_052272245.1 Eubacterium sp. | reverse complement strand
GCGCAATACCGAAATCAAGGCTTTTATCCGAATAAGGCTCGTCAACATAACCTTTAATAATATCGTCCTCATATCTGAAATGCACAGGACGGCGGTTAGTGGCAGACGGCGCTTTTTCAACAAGCTTCATTGCATATTCATAATACGGCGGAAGCTTTTTATCGCAAACCTCAAACATTTTTTGATAAGGCTTATTATTCTTATGAGTTGCGTTATACATAAGTTTTTCCTTAGCGCTGAGCCTGTCATTAACATAGCCAACAACTATTACGGCATAAAGCCTATGCTTTTTAGGCAAATCAATTGCTTTGTAAACTTTATTTTCATCATAAGTGCCTGAAACCCAGCAGGTACCCAAACCATGATAGACGCATTGGAGCACAATTGACTCTCCCCAATAGCCGCTTTTAATCCTTGCAGCTTCGCTGTCTTCGCCGCATACTGCAATATACGAAAATCTGCCGGAGAAAATCTTGAATGCAGGTGTTCCGTCCTCAACAAGCTGAAATTCAAGCCCGCTTGCCTCGTTAACTGCATCAACCATATTTTTCAGCACCTCAAGAATACTCTTATCAAGAGCTCTTGCTTTATATGTTCTTCTTGACGTGCGCATATCTATTGCTTTTATATATTCTTCGTTTGTCATAACAAAATTCCTAATCAATAATTTATTCTATACAGTAAATATATCACAATTATATTTCAAATTCAACATTGTAATGCTTAATCCACGCATAAATTTGATAAATATAAGCCGCAATTTGAGGAATACCCATAAGCTGACCGTACCAAGGCTCCGGGAGTGAGTCGGGATTTTGCAAAAGAAGATATAAATTGTCAATATCTATCCAATCTATAAGCGGAGTCGATTTATCGGTAAGCGCAATTGCAAGAAGCTCCTTAACCCTTGAAAAATATGCGGGATTATGCGTTTTTGGATAAGGGCTTTTCTTTCTCCACGCAATTTCCTTTGGCAAATCGTTTTCAAACGCTTTTCTGAGTATTCCCTTTTCCCTGCCGTCAAGCGCCTTAATATTCCACGGCATATTATATGCATATTCAACAAGCCTGTAATCACAAAACGGAACTCTGACCTCGAGCGACGAAGCCATACTCATATTATCTTTTCTTGCAAGAAGCGTTTGCATAAACCAATTGAGATTAAGTACAAACATTTCTCTCATTCTTTTATTGATTTTGTCGTCACTCTCTAAATACGATATATTTTTAAGCGTATTTTTATAAGCGCTTTGCAAATATTCATCGCCGTCGCTTAAAAAGCCCTTTTTAAGTATTCTTTGCCTGATGTTAGTATTTCTTGCCCAAGGAAAAACATTTTCAAAAAGAATCTCTTTTTTATGATACCACGGATAACCTGCGAATATTTCGTCGGCGCACTCGCCCGAAAGGCAAACGGTAAAATCTTTTTTTACCTCCTTGCAAAACAGCATTAACGAAGAATCAATATCAACAAAGCCGGGAATTCCTCGTTCGATTGCCGCCTCCTCAAGCGCATCTGCAACGTCAACATTATTTAAAACAATATTGTGATGATTAGAGCCAATATAGCTTGAAATCACGTCAATATAATCAGAATCCTTATTTGGCTGAAACAGGCTTTTTTTGAAATATTTGTCATTATCAGTATAATCGACCGAATAGGTATCAAGCGTTTTTCCGCTTTTATTATATATATCACTCGCAATTTTTGAAATAATTGAGGAATCAAGCCCGCCCGATAAAAATGTTGCAAGGGGCACATCGCTGACAAGCTGACGCTCAATAGAGTCCTTAACAAGGTGGTAGGTATGCTCTACCGCCCCCTCTTCATTTTCATCAAACTCATCAGCCTTCAATTTCCAATAAGGATATGTTTTGATTTCACCATTTTTATACGTCAGACAAAAAGCAGGCGGTAACTCATTAATATCCTTAAATATCGCATTGCCGATTGTTTTTGCGGGACCGAGCATAAATATCTCATAAAGCCCTTTTTCGTCAACCACGCTTTTTACATATGGTTGGCACAAAAGCGTATCAATCTTGCTCGCAAAAGAAAATGTATTTTTTGTTTTATTATAGAAAAACGGTTTAACACCTATTCTGTCACGGCAGGCAAAAAGTGAGTTTTCCTTTTTATCATAAATTGCATAGGCGAAAATTCCGTTCAGCTTTTTTACGCTTTCCTTTCCCCATTTATCATAAGCCTTTAATACAACCTCGGTATCGCAATGAGTATCAAACTTATAACCGAAGCCTTCAAGCTCATTTCTTACTTCATCCGTATTATAAATCTCACCGTTATAGACTATAACATATTTGCCGAAATGCATCGGCTGAGCACCGTTTTCTACATCGATTACCGAAAGTCGCCTGTGAACAAGCGCCACTTCGTGTGTAAGATAAAGGCCTGCCGCATCGGGACCTCTTTTTTTTAGAGTTTTTCCCATTTTTTCAACAAGAAGCCTTTCTCCTCTTAAATCTATATCGCTGCTTAATATTCCGGCAATACCGCACATAAAATCACCTCAAATTATTATATGCAAATTGGGGTGAAATGTTTTTGACACTTAGTATTTGAAATGATATAATATTTCAAAAACAGTTGCAAAAGAAGTGAAAATATGAATATAACGTTTTTTTCAAGTGTTTCTACAAGGGAAAAAGTTTTTAACTGCATACCTGAAATAAAAAAACATAATGTTAAATTTTTTAAATTAAACGAAAGTGACAGACTTTTAGCAGACGGATTTGATACGGATTTACTTTTTATCGACGCTATGGGCACGCTTGACAAAATGCTTATTGACTCAATGCCGAATTTAAAGCTTATTATGAGCGAGGGTGTAGGATATCAGGGTATTGACGTTGAATATGCCACAAAAAAAGACATACCTGTTTGCAACAACAAGGGCGTAAACGATACAGGGGTAAGCGAAGTTACGTTGTTTCTTATGCTTTAAATGTTGAGGAAAACGCTAGAAAACAAGCT
>DAVZKM010000212.1:0-3059 GCA_052272245.1 Eubacterium sp. | reverse complement strand
TGTATGCTTCGTCAAACGATGTTATCTTTAAATATTGCTTCATATAATTTGAAAAGGAGTATGGCCCATTAACTTTAAACGGCTTTAACAGCGACGAATGGCTTAAGGACCCGTGGCCGTGGGACATCGTCGAATGAAACTACGTACTTGAATGATTTCACGTTATCGGGGCGATTATCAATCGCCCCGATAAAAAAGCAAAGGTCGCTGACAGCGGCCTTTGCTTTTACACATTATTTTGTTTTAACTGTTTTGGTTTTTGACCAAGAGGAATAAACCTTTTTGCCGTTTACCATCTTATATGAACGCATACGAACGTAATATTTTTTCTTTTTCTTAAGCTTTTTAACCGTAAGCTTCGTTGTTTTTGATTTTTTTATATTAACTTTCTTTGCTTTTTTAAACTTCTTGTTTGTTGAATATTGAACCTGATATCCCTTTACGTCTTTTATCTTCTTCCATTGAAGTATAAAAGACTTTTTGCCTTTTTTAAGCGACTTAATTGTCGGCTTCTTAGGCTTGGAAGCACTTTTAAGAGTGACAATCGGTGCTGAAGAATTGATGTTTGGTGTCAAATTAGGAACCGTAACGCTTTTATCATCATTAAGAGTTGCCGTTACCCATGAATCATTAGGTGCAGTGTAAGTTGTATTACTTACGGTTGTACCAAACTCCTCTGCCCAAAAATGGATATACTTTGTTCCGTCAAAATAATAAATATGAGCTATGCCAACTGCGGTGTAACGAGGGTCGAGCATCGCGCGCCTGTGGGCTTGACCTTCATAATATTCCTTATCCTCACGCCAAGCATTATTTACCTCTTCTGCCGAAAATTCAGGGTAACCGCTTGCAATATTTTCGCCCTTGCCGTTTGAAGTATAGCCATAATCGCTGTAAGCAGTGAATACGCTTGAACCGTTAGGTCTTTGGTGCTCATAAAGATAAACAAGTTCACAAGCCCTTTGCATAGCAATTTTTTCAAGAGTGTAATCATACTGCAAAGGTTCACTGCTTACATAAGTTTTAGTAGTATTATCACTATTCCAATACCAAGCGTCACTACTTGCTCTAAATGAATTTATCATATTTAAAACAGTTCTTGCTTCGTTTTGCTCAAATTTTACAGTTGTACTTTGGCTTGCAAATGCATTTAACTGCGTCATCGAAAAAACGCTTATTATCATAGCCAAAGACAACAGCATACTAATAACTTTTTTCATATTACCACCTCATATAAAATAAAGGATGTGAAACCACAGCCTTATATTATATTACATCTTTGAAATTTCGTCCCTAAAAGCCTCAACGCTGTCGAAAGCCTTATAAACTGACGCAAAACGAACATAGGCAACCTCATCAATATTTTTAAGCTTTTCCATAATAAGCTCGCCTATTCTTGCCGAAGTAACCTCACGGTCGATAGCAGACTGAAGCGTAGCCTCAATCTCAGATATAGCGGTTTCAAGCTCGTTAATAGTGACAGACCTTTTTTCGCACGCACGAAGCATACCCTTTAAAATCTTGTTTCTGTCAAATACCTCACGGCTTTTATCCTTTTTAATTACGATAATAGGAACATCCTCAATAACCTCATAAGTTGTAAAACGCTTAGAGCATCTGAGACATTCTCTTCTTCTTCTGATTCGCTCGTTTTCATCAGTCGGGCGGGAATCAATAACCTTGCTTTCCTCATAGCCACAAAACGGACATCTCATAATTAATCATCCTCCATTTTTGATGATAATTAATTATAACACAATATATAGATAATTGCAAGTATTTTAACTTTACACCAATATATAGTTAATGATTAGCGTTTTTTAACCCATCTTCCTTTTTATTGTATAAGAACATCCAAATCGCCATTGAGCAAATAATTATATAGCCCAAAATCGACCACAAGTCAGGAAGCTGATGGTCGAGCAAAAAATAACCGCCTATTGCCGTAAAGATAACATTTGAATAATCATAAACGCTGATTTTACTGCTTGGAGCAAAAGTATAAGCGGACGTTATGCCAAACTGTCCTCCTGCTGCGCACACACCCACAAGAATTAAGCATATCCACTGCTTTGCCGTCATGGGAGCAAAACCGAAAATCAAAAACGGTGCCGTGCAAATCACGGAGAAAAGTGAAAAGAAAAACACGGTAAACGTTCCGTTCTCGCCTTTATTTGCCATATGCCTTACACAAGTATAAGCCGCACCTGCACCGACGCCGCCCAAAAATCCGGCAACACTCGGTAAAAGCTCGACATTTGAAAGAGTCGGTTTAATTACAAAAAGCGATCCTGCAAATGCAATTGCAATAGCAAGTGCCTGCTTAGGCTTAAATTTTTCTTTAAGAAATATATATGAAAAAACAAGCGTGAAAAAAGGGCTCATTTTATTAAGCATAGCCGCATCAGAGGTTGATGACATCTTAGTTGTTGCATAAAAATTGCCTATCATACCGGAAAGACCGAGCGATGAGCGTAAAATGTGATATTTAATACATCCCTTATGCGGCTTAAATGACTGCTTACTTTTTGCAAGAGTAACAGCGGCAATAACAAGTGCAACAAGGTTTCTGAAAAAGACCTTTTGCATAACAGGAACATCACCTGACATATTGATAAAAATACTCATTCCGCTGAAGCTTAATGCAGAAAAAAGTATACACATTATACCCTTGGCAGTATTATTAGTTTTTTTCATATCGTTTCCAAATAAGCCTTACTTTCTCTTAATTCCTTTTCAACGTCAAAGCCGAGAGAATATATTTCCGTCATATAAACGCCCTGATAATTTGCGCTTTTCAGGATATTTTTCATTTTATTATAATCAAACGTGCCCTTTCCGGGAGGCAAGCAATCACGTTGCTTATTATTGTCACTAATATGCATATGAACAATTTGATTTTTAAATTCCTCTAAAAATTCAAATGTGTTTTGCCCTGCTCTTACAGTCTGTTTAATATCAAAAACCATATGGAAGTCATCGCCGAGAGCAGCTCTCATTTTCTTGCAAAAGTCAATGCTTTCGCTTTTAAATCTGTTTACATTTTCTTGGCAGACGAT
>DAVZKM010000211.1:0-3077 GCA_052272245.1 Eubacterium sp. | reverse complement strand
TCTTCAAAAAGCAATGGATGATGACCAAAGAGTTTTTCTTGTTTGCCAAAAGGATGCATCTGTGGACGAGCCTAATATTGATGATATGTACGATACGGGTGTTATTTGCAATATCAGGCAAATGATGCGTATTCCGGGCAGCGACAATATGCGTGTTGTAGTTGAAGGCGGTGAAAGAGCTATTCTTTATAGCTTGACCTCTGTAAAACCATACGTTTCGGGTCTTGTTGAGCTTGCAAGCGAAAATCCGTCTGATTTTGAAATAGATGAGGACGAGAATAGGGCTTATCAAAGAATAATCAAAAGGGAATTTGAACACTATGCCTCATTAATGCCGAAAATCAGTAATGAAGTAATCGCAAAGGTTATTTCTATTAAAGATTCGGGTGAACTTGCAGATTTTGTTTGCTCAAATACTTTCCTTGATTATTATGAAAAACAGGATATCTTGGCAGCTCTTGACCCGGCAGACAGGATTTGTCAGCTTGTTGCTTATTTAAAGAAAGAAAATACCGCACTTGAAATTGAAAGCGAAATTCAGGAAAAGGTGCAAAACGAAATTGATAAAAGTCAGCGTGAATATTATCTTCGTGAAGAAATGAAGGTTATTTCCGATGCGCTCGGCGAGGGAGATAATCCACAAGAGGAAGCTGAGGAATATAGAGATAAAATCAATGCGCTTAAATGTAATGACGATATTAAAGAAAAACTTCTTAAGGAATGTGATAAGCTTTCAAAAATGCCGTCAGGCTCACACGAGGGGACGGTTGAAAGAATATATCTTGACAAATGCCTTGAAATTCCTTTTGGAAAATATACTAAAGATTCAATTAATTTAGAAAAGTCGAGAAAAATCCTTGATAAAGAGCATTACGGTTTAGACAAAATAAAGGATAGAATAGTAGATTCGTTGGCAGTTTATAAACGTAATCCTGATTTTACAGGTCAAATTCTTTGCCTTGCAGGCCCTCCCGGCGTAGGTAAAACCTCTATTGTTAAATCTCTTGCAAAAAGCATGGGACGCAAATATGTACGTATTGCTTTGGGCGGAATACACGATGAGGCTGAAATAAGAGGACACAGAAAAACTTATATCGGCTCAATGCCGGGCAGAATCATTGAGGCTGTTATTAAAAGCGGCGTTATGAATCCGATAATTTTGCTTGATGAGATTGATAAGGTTGGTAATGATTTTAAAGGGGACCCGTCATCTGCTCTTTTAGAGGCGCTTGACCCGGAACAGAATAATTCATTTACAGATCACTATATTGAATTTCCTGTAGATTTGAGCAAAGTGCTGTTTGTTACCACGGCAAACGATACTTCGTCAATTGCCGAGCCGTTATATGACCGTATGGAAGTTGTTGAACTTAATTCTTATACTGCGCTTGAAAAATTTCATATTGCCAAGGAACACTTGATTAAAAAAGAAATGGCTAAGCATTCATTAAACGGCAGGGAATTTAAGGTGAGCGATGACGCAATAAATGCTTTGATTGAAAATTATACAAGAGAAGCAGGAGTTCGTAAGCTTGAAAAGGAAATTGCAAATCTTTGTAGAAAAGCAACTGTTGCTCTTGAGAACGGAGCAAAATCGTTTAAAGTAACAAATGATAATATAGAAAAATATTTAGGTAAGAGAAAATTTGAAAAGGATTTGGTAAGTGACGAAGACCAAGTCGGTGTTGTGAACGGTCTTGCGTGGACAAGCGTGGGCGGAACAATGCTTCCTATTGAGGTTTCGGCGCTTGACGGAACGGGAAAAATCGAACTTACCGGTAATCTCGGCGACGTTATGAAGGAAAGCGCTAAAACAGCAGTTTCATATATTCGTTCTAAGTGTGATGAATACGGAATTGACCCTGATTTTTATAAAAACAAGGATATACATATTCATGCACCTGAAGCGGCAATACCAAAGGACGGTCCGTCTGCAGGTTTAGCAATCACAACTGCTATTGTAAGTGAACTTACCGGAATTCTGATTAAGTCAAATGTTGCTATGACAGGTGAGATTAGTCTAAAAGGCAAGGCACTTCCTATCGGCGGTTTAAAAGAAAAGTCAATGGCAGCATATAAAGCAGGCTGTGATACAGTTATAATCCCTAATGAAAACGTTAAGGACCTTGACGAAATTTCGGCAGAGGTTAAAAACGCAGTCAGATTTGTAAGCGTTAAATCATTTGATGAATTGTTGCCTGTTGCACTTGTTACGTTACCTAAAAGAAAAAAAGACGTTAAAAATAACAATGTTGTTATAGCGGACAAAAAATCTAAGGCAAATATTGTTACTCAGTAGGTGAAATATGAATTATAATAAAGCAGTCTTTGAAAATGCTTACGGAGTGCTTTCTCAATTACCCGAAAGTGATGAACCTGAAGTTGTTTTTGCAGGTAGGTCAAATGTTGGCAAAAGTTCACTTTTAAATAAGCTTTTCAACAGAAAAAATTTAGCAAGGGTAAGCTCCGTTCCCGGCAAAACGATAACTATTAACTTTTATGATGTTGATAATATTAAATTTGTTGATTTACCGGGTTACGGATATGCCAAAATAAGCAAGCAAGAGTTAAAGCGATTCGGCGAATTAATGGAAGGATATTTTAAAAGCGGACGCAATATCGCTCTTGTAGTTCTTCTTATAGATATGCGCCATCCTTTGACTAAAGACGATGAGGGTATGATTTGTTTCTTAAATGAGATGAACATTCCGTTTATAATAGTTATGACCAAGGCTGATAAACTTAAGAAAACCGCTTACAAGGAAAGACTTGATTTGTCAGGTGAAGAGCTTGCTTTTGCAGGCGGAGTTCCCGTTGTTCCGTTTTCTTCTGTTACAGGGCAAGGGATTAACGGAATAAAAAATTATATAGAAAAATCAGTGATGTGATTTAGGAGGATAAATTAATGGCAAAGATACCGTTTGTATCAAAAGAAAAGGTTGAGGAAATTGCGGCAAAATATCCAACGCCGTTTCATCTTTATGATGAAAAAGGAATCAGGAAAAATGTTGAAAATCTTAAAAAAGCATTTTCTTGGAATAAGGGATATAAGGAGTATTTCGCAGTAAAGGCTACGC
>DAVZKM010000210.1:0-3112 GCA_052272245.1 Eubacterium sp. | reverse complement strand
AAAGTCGCAGACGGCGCATTCATCGGCTGCAACACCAACCTTATCGCTCCTGTTGAGGTTGGCGAAAAAGCATATATTGCGGCAGGCTCAACAATTACGAACAACATTCCCGAAGACGCACTTGCAATTGCGAGAGCAAGGCAGGTAATAAAAGAAAATTGGGTCAACATCAAAAAGCCATATAAGGAGAAAAAATAATTGAAAAAGATAATTGCCGTATTTTGCACGGCAGTATTAATTACGTCAATACTTGCCGCCTGCTCAAATTCCCGGCAGACTTCAGGCAACAACGTGCAAAGTCCGGCTGACACCACAAGCACAACCGAATCAACAACAATGAGAACAACGGAAGACCTTTCAACCACATTTAAAGAGGCTGAAACAAACACGGTCTATCCGGCGCTGAAAAAGAATTTTGATTCAAGCTTTCCTTATGAAATTGCAAGCTATTCATCATATTATCTTTCGTCTAACGAAACGAGAACGAAGAATATTCACGAGGCGGTTGACCATTTGAACGGCGTCGTTATTCCGGCAGGAAAAACATTTTCCTTTAACCAAACGGTCGGCAAAAGGACTGTTCTTGCAGGATATCAGGCGGCAAAGGTAGTTCAGGGGGATGAATTTGTTGACGGGCTCGGCGGCGGAATATGCCAAGTAAGCTCAACAGTTTTTCAAAGCGTGCTTCGTGCAAATCTTCAAATAAAGATAAGGGCGTGCCATTCGCTTGAAATAAGCTATGTTCCTCTCGGCGGTGACGCTACGGTGCAGTGGAACAGTCAGGATTTTCAGTTTGTGAACAATTCAAATTGCGATATAAGGCTGATTGTTACGGCAAACGACGGAAAGCTCACCTGCACGGTTGAAGCGAAAGAGGACATAAAGCCTGAAAAGGTTGGCATAAAAATTAAAAAAGACGGCAAAAGCTATGTGCTCACCCGAACGGTTGACGGCAAGGTGAACTACACGACATACAGCAAATATGCAAAGCCGAAAAGCGCAACAACGAAAAAGAACGATAAAAGCAAGAAAAAGACAACCACGAAAAAGAGCGATAAAAACAAAGACAAGAAATCGACTGACTCTAAGAAGAAAAAATCTTAATAAGCCTAAAATTTGCAAAAAGAGGTGAAACGGTGAGCAAATATAATTATTTTGACGATGAAATTGAGGAAGAAAACGAAAAAAGAACAAATAAAAAAAGCACAAAATTAAAAATAGATTTATCCCCTGTTATCAATATGCTCAAAAAAATCGAAGCCACCGCTGTTGAGGAGGCGGAGGAAGACGTTGAAGTTATCGGCAAATTTCCTCTTTTGCGCCAAAAAGTAATTAAAGGCTTGTGGATTTTCGGGATAATTTTTCTTATTATAATTATTGCGGTTTCGTTTTCCGTTTCGCTTGGCAACAAGAACAAAAAGGCGGAGCAGTTTGATAAGGACGCAGGAAGCGTTTGCATTAATTACATAAAAAAATACGGCGCCGTTAAATGGGAAGCGCTTGACGAGGCAAAATACGGCGAAAACAAAGCGAAGCTTACAGGTCTTTGCTATGCAAGGCAAATGGACTTTAACGGCGACAAATCAGACGAGTTGATGATTTGCTACAATGACAACAATGTTTACTACCTTGAGGTATGGGGTTATCACGGCGGCAAATTCGTTCAACTTTACAAAGAGGAAGCCAATTCAAGCAAAAAAATCAGCGAAGGATATTGGGTTGCTTTTTACAGAAAAGGCGATAGATATTTGATTTGCAAGAGCGACAAAAGCAAGCCGAGCGAGGTCACGCTTTATTCGCTTCATCACGGCAAATTCAAAAAAAGCGGCAATGCCACTTATGACATAGGCAGCGACACCTATTCAATCGGCGGCAAAGACATTAAGGATAAATTTGAAACGATTGAGCTTTCATGCTTAAGAAAGTCAAAGGCAGAAGTGACGGTTGACCTTGTAAGCTCCAACATCGACGCATTCGGCAACATAAGTTCGCAGGCAATCACCAACACCTTGAGCGAAAAAGAGCGCAAAGCCAATGCTTACTACGATGCTGTTAAAAAGAGGATTGACAAATACGGCGACCCGAGTATAAAAAATGATAACGGCGAAAAATACATTGACGGTCTTGCTTATGTAAGGCAGATTGATTTTGACGGCGACGGAAACGAAGAGCTTTGTATGGTATATCGAACATACAAGAGTTTGAGCAAATATGATGAATATTCGGGCGATTATATTTATTATGACAAACCGCAGTACAGCCTCGACATTTATAAATGGGACGGCAGTTCGGCAAAGCGAATTTTAAACAAGGAATGTGTTTCAGTTTACTTTGACGATGACACGGTATTTTATTTGCTACTTAAAAATGGTAAAAAAACAACCAATCTTTGCACAAACAACTATGATATGGAAAACAAATACAGTTTCACTGCTAATTCGAGAGAATATAAGCTGAAAAAAGGAGCGTTCACTCCGGTTTACAGTGCAAAAGAGATTAACGATTACGGCTACAAGTCATTTTATATTAATGACGAGAGAGTTTACAGCCGTGAATGGGAGCAAAAGGGATATAATATTCCGCTTTTCTTAAATGATGACGACAGCGTTAATTCGTCAAAATATGATTTGGTTTATTTTTCGGGTAAAAACTCAAGTGAATTTGAGCAAACGCTCAATGATACAATTGACGAAATTCAAAAGCTTAACAAGGAATATACACCCGATAACAACGATTGAAATTTAATAAACACAAAAACGCTCTAACCTTTTTACGGGATTAGAGCGTTTGTTTTTTTGCGAATTTTATTTCTTTACAGATTCGATTATACCCTCGGCTAAGCCTGCCATACTCTGAATTTCCGACGGAATAATAATCTTTGTTGCCTGACCGTCTGCTGCCTTTGCGAATGCTTCAAGGGCTTTTAGTTTAAGAACAGACTCATTGGCGTCTGCCTCATTAAGCATTTTGATTGCGTCTGCCGTTGCTTTTTGCACCTTTGCAATAGCCTCTGCCTCACCCTCTGCCTCACGGATTTTTGCTTCCTTTTCAGCCTCTGCGGCAAGGATTGCAGACTGCTTTTCAGCCTCTGCCTCAAGAATTTTTGACTCCT
>DAVZKM010000209.1:0-3124 GCA_052272245.1 Eubacterium sp. | reverse complement strand
TCGTTGCCGTAAACAATATCGCCGTCCTCATCCGTCAGCGGCTCACGTTTTTTTGTAGCAGAGGCAGTGCCGTCGTCGCCGATTGTTTCGTTTGAATCGCCGTATCCGCTTGTGAATTCCGTACTGTCAAATGACGAAGTGGTATTATAAACAGTATCACCGTTTTCGTCTGTAACCGGCTCGTCTGATATACTGTCGTCATTAATTGCTACGTCAATAGCTTCAATGAATTTTATATCTTGACCGAATTCGGCATATAATTTTTTGACAAGAGTGGCAAAGCCGTCATTATAGTCGCCGCTTATATCATCGGGAAGCTTTGTATTATCAAGCAAAAATACATTAATACCCATAGCCTTTGTTTCTTCGATAATACTTTTGATATAGTTATAGGTTGTGCTGTTGTTGGGGTCTAAGTATGCGTTGCCGCTTGCATCTCTGTAAACACTTTTGCCGCTTTTTATTGCGCTGTCAAGGTCAGAAAGGGCAACAATATTATCCTTATAGCACGAAATTCTGCCGATAGGGATAATGTCTGCCTGATTAAGCTTTGCAACAGATTTTTCAAGTTGGGCGGCAGGCGAGGAAATAGCGCCGTAAGCCCTTATTGTTGCAAGCTTGCTGTCATATCCTATTGTGCCGTCGTCACGCTTTAAATCAAATGTGACGGAGGAATATGCTTCGTCTTCCGCACTTTTGATAACAGAGTCGAGCATAACGGAATTGTCAAGCGAAATTGACTGAACACTCATACCCTTGAGCATAAGATTAACATCGCTGAAGCTTACACTTTCGCCTGTGTTCGCCTCGGTTTCGGGCATAGCGTTACGGTCAATGTAAAGGTCCATTGCGCTGTAACCTACGCTGATAATGAGAAAGCAGGCGATAACTATTGCAATGTTTTTAAAAAGTTTAGCCGCTTTTTCCTTAGCTGCACGTTTTTTCTTTTGCTTTGGGCGCTTGAAATCGAACTTATCGCTTCCGCTTCCCGCATTGATATATTTGTCCGCAAAGTTTATTTTACGCCCGATTTCCTTTTCGGTCCATTTACTATTCCGTTTTTTGTTATTATAAAAACGCTTTTTCTTCATAAATTAAAATCACTGCCATTTTATACTTTCGCATTTTGCTTAAGAAGTTTGATAGTTTCTTTTGGATTTTCGCTGTTAAATACGGCAGAACCGGCAACCATAACATTTGCGCCTGCTCTTCCTGCGATTTTTACCGTTTCGGGATTAATTCCGCCGTCAACCTGTATGTCAAGCTTAGGGCATTTTGCACGCAACTTTTCAATCTTAGGCATTGTGTTTTCCATAAAACGTTGACCTCCGAAGCCCGGTTCAACAGTCATAACAAGCACCATTGAAAGCTTATCAAGATAAGGGTAAATCGCTTCAATATCCGTATTTGGCTTAACCGCAAGTGAAGCCTTACAGCCAAGTGCAATTATTTTATCAATCGTTTTGTTGATATCGCTGTCACATTCAACATGGAATGTGATTATATCGGCGCCTGCTTTAACAAAATCGTCAATATAAAAATATGGGTCGCTGATCATCAAATGCACGTCAAAAGGAACATCGCATACCTTTTTCATTGCCGCAATTACAGGGGCGCCGATAGAAATGTTAGGTACGAAATGGCCGTCCATAACGTCGAGATGAATTAAATCCGCACAGCCCGTTTTGCATTTTTTAAGTTCATCCTCAAGATTTGCAAAATCACTTGCAAGCATTGAAGGGGAAATTTTGATATCCATATTTTTATACCTCTTGTTTTAAATTACAATATATTATACTTTACTTTTTATATAAAATCAATGTTAAAATAAATAATACTTGTATTTATATATTTTATGTAGTATTATATATCCGTGAAAATTTAAGCGTTTAAAAATTTTGTTAAAATTAACTGCTATGTTGGAGGAAAAATAATGATTCAGGCAAATAACGTCACCGTTCAGTTCGGCGGTCGTGTTTTATTTGAAAGAGTAAACGTTACTTTTTCGGCAGGTAACTGCTATGGTATTATCGGCGCAAACGGCGCAGGTAAATCAACGTTTTTAAAGGTGCTTTCAGGCGAGCTTGACCCTCAAAAGGGTGAGGTGTTCATTACTCCCGGCGAAAGACTTTCCGTGTTAAAGCAGGACCATTTTGCTTATGATGAATATGAAGTAATCAGGACTGTTCTTATGGGTAACCCACGTCTTATTGAGGTTATGGAGGAAAAGGACGCTCTTTATATGAAAGAAGATTTCAGCGAGGAGGACGGTATTAAGGCCGGTGAATTAGAGGCTGAATTTGCAGATATGGATGGCTGGAATGCTGAAAGTGATGCTGCATTTATGCTTAACAAGCTCGGTGTTCCTGATGAATACCATTATATGAAAATGGCGGAGCTTCCGTCAGATATGAAGGTTAAGGTTCTTCTTGCGCAGGCACTTTTCGGCAATCCCGATATCCTTCTTCTTGATGAGCCTACAAACCACCTTGACCTTTCTGCTATTCGCTGGCTTGAAAATTTCCTTATGGATTTTGAAAATACCGTTATTGTTGTATCTCATGACCGTCATTTCTTAAACAAGGTCTGCACGCATATTTGCGACGTTGACTTCGGAAAAATTCAGCTTTATACAGGTAACTATGACTTTTGGTATGAATATACACAGATGCGTCAGCGTCAGGCAAGAGACCAAAATAAAAAGAACGAGCAGAAGATTAAAGAACTTCAAGAATTTATTGCCCGTTTCTCTGCAAATGCCGCTAAGTCAAAGCAGGCAACAAGCCGTAAAAAGCAGCTTGACGCTCTTGAAATGATTGATATGCCTGTTTCAAGCAGACGTTTTCCATATGTTGATTTTAAGCCTGACAGAGAATGTGGCAATGACCTTTTGAGAGTTGACCATTTGACTAAAACAATAGGTGACAGAAAGGTACTTGACGACGTATCGTTTGTTATTCACCCAAGGGAAAAGGTTGCTTTTGTCGGCTCTGACGTTGTGGCAAAAACCACTCTTTTTAAAATTATTATGGGCGAATTAGAGCCTGACGAGGGCAACTTTAAGTGGGGTGTTACTACATCTCAAAGCTATTTCCCAAGCGATAACAGCAAATATTTTGACGGT
>DAVZKM010000208.1:0-3148 GCA_052272245.1 Eubacterium sp. | reverse complement strand
CTCAATTTGTTGTTCTGTTAATTTAGATCTTTCTTGATGATATTTAGCAAGGACAGAGGTGTGAGAGTGATTGAACTCAAAAAGGACGGTAGTTTTTGCACTTACGATTTAAGATTCAGAAATCTTATAGGAAACAAGGTTAAGGAGCCGCTTAAATATGCGTTTTTCCAAATTATGCCGACTAATACATTTGACGCAATAAACAGAGCAATCAAGTTTTTTATCGGACTCGGAATTGTTGCAATCTTAATAATTATATCGGTATTGTTATTTGGATAATATATTTTTAGAAAGCGAACTTAGCTTTAGGAAAAAATTCAATATTAAGCATAAAAAAGCAGGATACGAAAATTCATATCCTGCTTTATTTTTCTGAAAATATAAGATTAGTCCGTTCCGATATCGTTTTCCGGCTCAACCGGAGTTGTGGTTTGCACTTCTCCGTAAACCTGAAGCACAATTTCCTCTCCGACCGCAACTGTTTCTCCGGCTGCCGGAGCACTTGCATAGCTTTCCTTTACGGTATCAGCCTCGTGTGAGCCGTCATTATATATTTCTACCGTTGAAACTTTAAATCCCTTATCCTCAAGTGTCTTTTTTGCATCTTCAAGAGATTGACCTGCTACATTAGGCACACTTTCAGTCTGCACGCCCTTGCTGACCGTAAGTTGAATTTCAGTCTGCTCATTAACCTTTTTTCCCGGTTCAACGCTTTGTTCAAATACTATTCCTTCTTCAACATCGGTTGAATACTTAGAAACAAATGTAAGCTTAAACTGCTTATTCCAAGCACCGTTATTTTCAATATCGCTTTGGGTATAGCCCGCCGATACAAAATCAGGCACTTCATATTGCGCAGCGGCAACACTTGGCGAGGTGTTTTCTTCTTTATTGCCAAAACCGCCGTTTTTGGCGACAAACACACCGGCACCGACAGCCGCAATAATAAGAATTACCAAAATAACAATTGCTATTTTTGAACCATTTTTCTTTGGCTTATCGTCATAACCCGGATATCCTCTGTAATACTCTTCCTCTTCTATCGGGTCAACAGCTTCTTCTTTTTTTATATGCTTAGGTTCTTTTTTTACTTCCTCCTCCTGAGCGGCAGCAGCCTGAATAGTAGGAGACGCATTTAGCTGTTCACGGAAGGTTTCAATATCCTGCGTTCTTTTTTCAGGATAAATCTGCAAACCTCCGCCGAGAGCCCGAATAACATAGGTAGGAATTTTTTCGGCAATAGTGTTAGGAATCATCAATTTATCGTTAGCTTCCCTGCTCTTTGCACTTGGCGGATTTTGACCTACAAGTGCTCTGAATATGCAGGCTGAAAAAGCATAAATATCTGTTGCCGGACACATTTTATGGTTATTATCGTACTGTTCAATAGCCGTATAGCCTTCGTTAACATTAAATTCAAGTTCACTTGACATAGTGTTAGCCTCGCTTATGCAAAAGCCGTTAAGCCTAACCTTTCCGTCCCTGCAAAGCACAAGATTATCAGGGCAAATACCACCATGAATAATTCCGTTTGCGTGCAAAGCTTCAAGCGTTGTGAGTACAGGCATAAACATAATTCTCGCCTGATCCCAAAGAATATTTCCGTCAGGATTGCGAAGCAAAAACTCACGAAGAGTAATAGTCTCCATATATTCGCTTACGGCATAAGCGGTTTCGTTAAGTTCAAAAACGTCATAGGTAGGAATTACTGCGGAAAGGCTTTTGAGTTCACTGATAGTAGTCCAAAGCTTAATAAAAGACTCCTTAAGTTTGTCATAAGACAATTTGAATTTTTCTCTGATATGAACATCGGCGTTCCCCTCAAGCCTTGTTGCAATACCCTTAGGCAAAAATTCTCTGACACAGACAACCTGTCCGAGGTCCATATCATATGCCATATAAGTAGCCGCATCACTCTCATGCGACAAAAGCGCACCTATGGCATAACGATTGTTTAATACAGTTTTGGGTTGAAGATATATAAAACTCACCTGGGCATCGTTATCATACCCACAATTAGCGCAAACGCTTCCCTCGGTAAGCTCTTCAAAACAATTCATACATAAATTATCTAAATTTTTCAACAGAAAATCACTCCGTTATTTATTTGAAAATATTTTACCAAGCCAAATATACTTTGTCAAGGACTATGTATAATTGGTTGTTGATTATATATGTAAATTATTATATAATAAATAACAAACTAAATCAATCAAAGAAAGGAAATATTATGGCATCTTTTGCATATATAAAAGAATTATTTGAAAAAAAAGACAAAAACGGCAACGGATATCTCGACCTTCTTGTTATCGGAAGCGACAAAAAGGAATATCCTGCCAAGGTTTGGCAGTTTGACAACAACGGTCAGTTTGAAAAAGACGACGTTGTGGAAATCGAATACACGCTTGACAATTACAGAGGTAAAAACCAACTTACAATCACATCTATCAAAAAAGCGCCGAGCGATATGATGAAGGAGTTTGTCCCTGCAAGCGAGCACGACGGCAAGGCAGTATTTGCAATGCTCCTTAACAAGGTAAACGCTTTTAAAGACGAGGAATTAAAGGCAATCGTTAAAGATATTATGCTTCAAAACAGAGAAGCGCTTGAGGTTTTCCCTGCGGCATACAGGCTTCACCACGCAATAGTCGGCGGTTTAATGCTTCACACGGCTTCTATTGTTGAAATGGCTGAAAAAACCTGCGAAGTTTACCCTAACATTAACAAGGAGCTTTTGCTTGCGGGCGCAATTTTGCACGACGTTGCAAAAACCTTTGAAATGAAAACGGGCAAAACAGGACTTTGCACAGGCTACACGGTAGGCGGAGAGCTTATAGGTCATCTTGTCAAGGGCGCAATGATGGTAAACGATACTGCCAAAAAGCTTTCAATTTCAAGCGAGACGGTAACACTTCTTGAACATATGATTTTGTCGCACCACGGTATTCCCGAATACGGCGCAGCAGTTCGTCCTATGTTTTTAGAAGCTGAAATTCTTTCAACTCTTGACAGCCTTGACGCAACAATTTTCGAATTTAATTCAGCGGCAAGCAAGGTTGAGCCGGGCGAATTTTCAGACAGGCAATGGATGCTTGACAACAGAAAGGTATTCAACCACGGCCTTGCACCGAACGACTACAAGGTTAAT
>DAVZKM010000207.1:0-3158 GCA_052272245.1 Eubacterium sp. | reverse complement strand
TGGCCTTATGGTAAACGAAGCGATTGAAGCAGGCAAGGCTCTTGAGGCTAAGGGAATCAATGCCGAAATCATCAATATGGCAACAATCAAGCCGCTTGACGAGGAGCTTGTTATTAAATCTGCTAAGAAAACCGGCAAAGTTATCACCGTTGAGGAACATAACATTATCGGCGGTCTTGGCGAGGCGGTTTGCGCTTGCCTTAGCGAAAATTGTCCTACTCCCGTTAAACGCATCGGTGTTAACGACGAATTCGGACACAGCGGCCCTGCTGTTGAACTTCTTAAGCAGTTTGGGCTTTCGGCTGAGCATATCGCAGAGGTTGCAGAAGAATTTGTAAAATAATCAAATATGAAGCAAAAAACAGCATTCCTTTTCAGGAATGCTGTTTTTTATATTGTTTTAAACTGTTATAATTGATGTGCACGGTTTTGAAAACTAAATTGCCTTAACAATATTCATTTCCATTGATTCTTCTGCGTTTTTATTAACCTCTTCCGGACTTTTATATGTAGGAACAACAGAGCGAAGCGCCTCTCTTGCCAAGTCGTCATTCTTAGAATTGACAGCATTTGCAAGAACAGAAAGCTTTTGTTCAACTTCATTATATGAAATTGCCTTTTCTCTTTCAATAAAAATCAAATCATTTTCCGTAGTATCCAGCTCGTCAGTCCTTACAAGCAGTTCCTCATAAAGCTTTTCGCCCGGACGAAGACCCGTTTCAATAATTTCAATATTTTGTGCGGCAGAAAGATTAATCATATTCTTTGCAAGGTCATAAATCTTAATCGGCTGACCCATATCAAGTACAAAAATTTCGCCGTTTTTAGCTATTGCACCCGATTGAAGCACGAGCTGCGAAGCCTCCGGAATAGTCATAAAATAGCGAATAATTCTCTTATCCGTAAGCGTTACCGGGCCGCCTGCCGCTATCTGCCTTTTAAACAGCGGTATTACGGAGCCTGCCGAGCCGAGAACATTGCCAAAACGTGTGCACGAGCACTTAACCTTGCCCCTTGACGCATAAGCCTGTGCAATCATTTCGCACATACGCTTTGTCGCACCCATAACATTAGTCGGATTAACCGCCTTGTCGGTAGAAACCATCATAAATCTTTCTGCGCCGTATTTTTCGCAAAGTTCAAGTACATTTTTTGTTCCGAACACATTGTTCTTAACTGCCTCAACGCAGTTATGCTCCATAAGAGGAACATGCTTGTGAGCAGCTGCATTAATCACGATATCAGGATGATATTTTTCAAACACCACGCTCATTGCGTCTTTATCCGTAATTGAAGCGATTTCGACCTCTAAATCAAGCTTTTTGCCGTATTTAAATTTCAGCTCCTGCTCAACGTCATAAACTCCGTTCTCATAAATATCTAAAATTACAATTTGCTTAGGGCTCATTTTTGCAAGCTGGCGGCAAAGCTCGCTGCCTATTGAACCGCCGCCGCCCGTGATAAGTATGACCTTATTCGTATAATAATCTAAAGTCTTTTCATCTGAAATCTCAATCGGCTTTCTGAAAAGCAAATCCTCAATCTCAAATTCACGAAGCTGTCGCTTTTGACCGGCGGTTTTAAACGACGGATAATCATATATTTTAAGCTTGCAACCCGACTTTTTATAATAATCGTAAAGTTCCGCTGTATTTCCCGTTGAAGAAGGAAGCGCAAAAATAATTTCTTTCACGCTGTAATCCTTAAGTATATCAAAGGTATTGCTCAGCTTCGCCTGAAAAACAGGTATTGAGTAAATATCCCTGCCGGCTTTGTCCTTATTTATATCAAAAAAACATACAGGAGTATATGATGTTTTTTTATTGTTAAGAAGTTCCTCGGCAAGGCTTACGCCAACATTTCCCGCTCCGACAATTGCAACATGAATTTTATGAGCCTCGTCATCTTTCCTTATACTCATTCCGAAAGCAAAAATTCTGAGGAGCAGTCTCATAAGCTTTCCCTTTGCACTAAGTTCATTGCCGTATTTAAAGCAATAGCGATAACACATCCTCATTCCGAGCGCCAAGAGAGTGTTGAACGACGTCATGGCGATGATTTTTGAAGCGGTAAAACGTTGGAAACCAAGCAAATTGCAAAGCCCGCACTCAAAGCCCAAATACAAAACCATACCGAGCATATCCGTACAAAGCAATCTTATGTAGCATTGTATTCCGCCGTAACGCCAAATTTGGTTATATATCCTGCCAAAAAATCTGCATAAAAAAACGATTAAAAGTCCGGCGCAAGTATTAATAAAAACATCGCTTATCTGCATATTTCTTATGCTTTTATTAAGTACAAACATCAAAATAAATGTAGCTAAATACAAAATTTCATCATATAAAACAAGCGTCCACTTTATTTTAAATAATTTCTTTATTTTCTCCATAAACAGATCCTCTCTCCCCACAATAATCGAAAATCAAAAAAAGACTTTTTGACACGGGACATCGGTTGCGTTTTGACCGCAACTATTTCAAGCATCAAAAGTCTTAAAACACACGCATAAAATCTGCCGGTATATGAAAAGCAAAACTTTATGCCCTATCCCACATTGATACAAATTAATTCCTCATCAACCAATAAAAACTTATTAAAAGAAAACGAGAAAAATAAACTTTTTCATTTTTTTGTATCACGTATATTATATATTATGAACTATTCATTGTCAATGAAAAGCTTGTCGAAAAAGTAATATTTTTGTTACAATATGTCTTGTATTTCACATATTGTTTTATATCAATGTAAAGTATATACCGTAAAAAAAGCGTTGGGGACGACTAATCTCCAACGCTTAATTTTTGTTTGTTATAATTTTTTGATTTTACTGCCTTTAACCTCGGAAATTAAAGCAATGCCCTGCAAAATCACCAAAGCAAACGTAAATATTCGCATGGCTTTTGCGATTATTTCAAGAACGGTAGATATTTCTCTAAATGATGTTAAAAGGCGAAGATTGTTAAAATGCTTCATTTTTCACCTCTCAAGTAAAACCGCATGGGCAATGCCCGGAATTGAATTGCCTTGCTTGCTCGAAGTAGGAGACATAAGTGCGCCCGTGGCAACAAAAAGTACCTTTTTCAAAATCCCCTTGTCCATTTGCTTTAAAATATGAGAGCAAAGTATGCGAAGACGCTTAACAAGATGATGTATAG
>DAVZKM010000206.1:0-3176 GCA_052272245.1 Eubacterium sp. | reverse complement strand
CCTCCTTGCCGAGGAACATCCCGTTGATGCGGATATTGTTATCGGTGTTCCGGATTCAGGTCTTGATGCCGCACTCGGATATGCAAATGCAAGCGGTATTCCGTATGGCATTGGTTTTATTAAAAACAGATACATCGGCAGAAGCTTTATTCAACCAACTCAGGGTCAGCGCCGTGATGCAGTAAGAATCAAGCTTAATGTTGTTAAGGAAAATATTAAGGGCAAGCGAGTAATTATGATTGATGACTCGATTGTTCGTGGCACAACCTGTGCGAGAATTGTAGGCCTTTTGCGAGAAGCCGGCGCTAAAGAGGTACATATGAGAATATCATCGCCTCCTTTTAAACATCCTTGCTTCTTCGGTACCGATGTTGACAGTCAGGAAAATCTTATTGCATGTAAGTTTGATACTGTTGAAGAAATTGCTAAAGAAATCGGCGTTGATTCACTCGGCTATCTTTCTGTTGAGGCTACCCATAAGCTTGCCGAAAATACGGATTTTGATTATTGCGACGGTTGTTTTACAGGTGAATATCCAATTGATGTTCCTAAAGAACAGCCTAAGGATAAATTTGAAGAAAAGCTGAATAAATTTTCAGCATATTATCAGGTTCTTGATTGATTTTGGAGAGGTTAATTATGAGTGACAGTTTAAATAAAGTTCTGTCAAAGCTTGTAACGTCCATTGAAGGTGTTAAGAACGAAAGGGAAATGCTGCTGAGACTTATTATAGGCTTGGCAGTATTTTTGTTGCTTGCTGTGTTCAAAAAGCAAATTTCAAAGGCTGTTGTTTGGCTTTGCACAAAAACTTTGGCAAGAAAAAGCGAAATTGCACAAAAAGCGCTTGTTGACGCACTTTCAACTCCGCTTTCATTCTTTGTTTTAGTATTAGGAATTTATATCGGCACAGAAATTATCGCCCCAAGCGGTGAAATTCGTAATCCTGTTTTGCTGATTTTTAAACTTGGAATTATTTTCTCAATCGCTTGGTTTTTGATTAATTTTATCAATAGCGATTTTTCGTTTGTTTTAAAGGATGATGACTCCAAAACAAAAAAGACCGCAGTCAATTTTATTTCAAATTTGATTAAAATTTTTGTTGTTATTATTTCAGCGCTTCTTATGCTTGAACAGTTCGGCATCAGCGCTACAAGAGTGTTTGCAGCCTTGGGTATCGGCGGCGTTGCCGTGGCTTTCGCATGCAAGGACGCTGTTGAAAATCTCCTTTCGGGCTTCATCATTATTTACGATAAGCCGTTTGAGGTAGATGATTTTATTAAGATTGATAATGAAGTTGGTCAGGTCGAGGAAATCAAAATCCGTACTACAAGGCTTAGAATGACTGACGGCAGTCAAAAGATTTATCCTAATACTACGGTTGCCAACAGTGCTATTGTCAATCTTTCCCGTATGTCGCACCGCCTTGTAAACGAAACCTTTGGCATTGAATATAAACATTCCGCTAAGGAAATTGATGCTTTTTGCGACAAATTAAGAAGCCTTATCAATTCTTATAAAGAGGTTGACAAAACGGATGTACGTGTTAATTTTTCGGATTATTCCGATTCATCGCTTGATATAGAGGTGTTCTTTTATGCCGATATTGTACCTCTTGCCGAATTTCTCGACTTTAAAACGAAATTCAATTGCGACGTTAAGGCTCTTTCCGAGAGTATGAATATTGATTTTGCATTTGATTCACGCTCACTTTATTTTGCAAATGAACTTAAAATTAAAAATAATGAAAAATAAACATTGATTTTTTTGCTTTGATAAGTTATAATATCAAAGCATTAAAAATGCAGATGTGTCCGAGCTGGCCGAAGGAGCACGATTGGAAATCGTGTAAGTCTTTAACGAGGCTTCTGGGGTTCGAATCCCCACATCTGCGCCAAAAAATAAAAGCCGCTTTTGCGGCTTTTTATTTTTGTTGTAAAGAACGGGATTCGAACAGGGCAATCCAAAGGATAGAAACAGTCCGGTCGTAAGATTTTTAAAACAGATATGAGTAAATATTTGTGCAAAATAATGTATAATCTTTAATTTTGAAAAAAGTTCTTGCTTTTTTGATAATTGTTTGATATAATTAAATCATCGATTTAGTGTGGCAAAGCGCTAATGTGAAAAATCGTGAAAGTAGGAATTAAAGATGAAAAAATTTTTATCGGTATTTTTGGCACTTGCTATGATTGCTTGTGTAGTAGCAGGATTTGCAGGTTGCTCAAAATCAGGAAAAGATGACAGTGCGGCTTCTTCAACAAGCCAGAGTGATAAGACTGTTAAAACAGTTGCAGACCTTGATAAAGTTAAGGATGCTAATAAAATCGTTGTTGGCATTACAGATTATGAACCTATCGATTATAAGGTTAAGGGAAGCGACGAGTGGGTCGGCTTTGACGCAGACCTTGTAAGGGCAGTTGCAGATAAGATGGGCATTAAAGTTGAATTTGTTGTTATCAATTGGGATAATAAGTTTATTGAACTTAATTCAGGCACAATTGACTGCATTTGGAACGGTATGACTGTTTCTGATTCGGTTAAGAAAAACTGTGATATTTCAGACGCTTATGCAGGTAACAGCCAGGTTGTTGTTATGAAAAAGGATGCTCTTTCAAAGTATAAAGATAAGGACGCTGTCAAAGCTGCTGATTTAACAATTGCTGTTGAGAAAGGCTCTGCAGGTGAAGCAGAGGCTAAGAAGCTTTCAAATAATGTTGTTTCTCTTTCAGCCCAGTCAGACGCACTTAAAGAGGTTAAGTCAGGTACGGCAGACGCTTGTATTATCGATTCAACTATGGCTAACTCAATGACTAAAGAGGGCACGGACTTTGCAAATCTCGGTTATTCAATTTCTCTTACAACTGAGGAATATGCCGCAGGTTTCAGAAAGGGTTCAGACCTTACTGCTGAGGTAAACAGAATTCTTGCAGAACTTAAAACAGACGGAACAATGGATAAGCTTTCTGAAAAGTACGGTGTTGACCTTGCTAAATAAGGCGCTTATATTTTAAACATTATAATATTTGTCAGGCAGAGAGCGTTTTGCGCTCTCTGCCTAATTTGCTGAATAGACAGCTTCGTTTTTTATGATTATTGGAGGAAATATGTATGGACACATCGTTTTGGGCGATAACGCTTGAGCTTTTTAAGGGCTTTTGGATAAACTTTAAGCTTTT
>DAVZKM010000205.1:0-3183 GCA_052272245.1 Eubacterium sp. | reverse complement strand
CGCCCTTAACGATAAAGCCGAATGAAGGAGCAGTAATCATATACTTGTCAGCTGTGAGATACGTGCTGTTATCCTGTTTGGTTGTACCGAAGTTAGGGTCACGAGAAGGAGCTGTGAAGCTGTAAGTCCAGCTGTAATTAGCGCCGTCGCCCTTAGCTGTTGTGTCTTTTGTTGAAATAATTTCTGTAGGTGTTACAGAGATAGGCGTGCCGTAAGCAACTGTACCAATCTTTGTATTGTTTACATAAATGTCATAAGTCTTTAATTTAAGACCTTCAAGAGCTGCCCTGATTGCTTGATCAAGTTCAGCCTGGCTTGAATATAAATAGCCTTTAACAGTAAGCTGCGTGCCGCCTGTTAAATCTGCATTGATTACATCAAATGTAACGTCCTCGCTAACTTTGAAGTTGTCGCCAAGCTTGTCATACATATCGTAATCGTTTTTGTTAGCTTTTACCTGTGCATCATTAACAGCATTTGCTACATCACCGTCAATTTCAACAGCAGTTAATCTTTCGGCAAGCTGACGCATTGTATTCTTTTGAGAATCGATTAATTCCTGCTTATCAGCTTTTATCTCTGCCTGCTGTGTTGATGTATAATTGAAATACGAAAGCCCTGCAATAGCAGACTTAACGTTTTTAAGATCTGCTGCGGTGAACTTAGAGCCACTTTGAAGTTTAGCAATAAGAGCGTCCTTAGCTGAATTAAATTCCGTCCAAATTGCTGCGTTAGGAGTACCTTCGTCATATTTAACGGTGTAAGTTACATCGGCAGTAACTGCTGCGTTTTGGTCAAATGCCGGCTCGCAACCTATAACGTTGTAAGTGTAATTCTTGCTGTCAACATAAGAAACAATCTTTGTGTTGAATTCGTTAATCTGAGCGGCTGATAACTTCTCACCATATTTTACAGGGAATACCAATGTGGCATCAGAGCCTGTTGAATCCTTATAGTTGAATGTAAGATTAAGAGTCTTAACCTCAAGGCCTTCTTTTGCTTTCCAAAGCTGGGTGTACTTAGACTTTAATGTTGTCATTAACTGATTAAGCAAATTAGTTGTATTAATATTTGAATAGTCAATATCTTTCTGTGCACGCTCAAGTGCTGCTGTAAATGCAGCCCAGCTTTCATCGGTATACATATTTGAATTAGGCACATATGTCTTGTTACAAAAATCTACAAGTTCAACAAGCGGAGAAATATCAACAACTTGAACAGCAGGGTTAAGTGTCTGATTGTTCATTTCTGATGTGAACCAGTTGTAACCGCAGAAGTTATTAAGGTTACGGCAGTTCCAAGCAGTAACCGCACCAAACTTTGTTCCAAGCTCATATTTAGTTACACTTGGGAAAGAAGTAGCAGAAAGAGTTTGCTGCTCAGTTGCGGGAGCGCTGAAATTAAAGTCACCCTTAACATAAGCCTCACCGCCGTTTTTGCCGTCGTTTGAACGGGCAAATACAGCGCCCGGAACAGGGTTATTAGAGCCGCCGTCTGTTGTACCTAAAACAGTATCAAGATTTGTTGCGATAGCCTGACTGTAATCTGTTACTTCAGTGCCGTCATTAAGAGTAATAACGTGCGGCGAATTATTATAGTTATTTCTACCTGTATATCTGAGGTTTGAAACAGAGTATGTGTACTCTTTTCCGTCGGTGGATTGTTGAGTATAGCTGAGGCAACCTTTATATTTTTCTTTCTGTTCGTCAGAAAGAGCATCAGGTGTCGATTGCGAGTTCGAAGTAAGGTGCGTCTTTGAACCGTTTTCGGCAATTTTAGGTTGCGTAGCATTAATTGTGATTGAATCGAGGGCATTATTCTTTAATAACTGAAAAGCATCAGACTGGGATGTTATTACGCCTAAGGTTACATTGAAATCGCCGAACTTAACCTGCAAAGGAGTATGCTTTGTTCTGAAAATATAGCCCTGATTTGTAAACGAGCCTTCAATATACTGACCGCCCTGGTCAAGAATTGACATTCTATCGATTGCATTGGTACCACCGTTACCGAATACGGTACCGTCAGGAATCTTAGTAAATGAATACTGAAGGGCGTTGTATGCCTTAACAAGAGTATCGATTGCAGCAACGTATGCGCCATACTGTGCATCATAATCGGTCATAGGTGTTGTTGCAAGATTATCCTTAGCCAATTTTGCATCATTAAGCGCAGCGGCAAATGTTGAATAGTTAGAATAATCGCCAGGGTCTTTAATATTCTTTTCAAGGTCAATAGCCTGGTTAAGAGAATATGAACCGCTTTCTGTAAGAACAATAGCGTCAGGATTGATACGAAGAGCGGCAAATGCGGCATTGTATTCTTCAATTGCAGTTGCTACCGTTGCTCTGCCTGCCTCGTCATCATTTGGTGCATATGCAGGAATACCGTAGTTTTCAACACTGCCCCAAACGTTTATTTTAATCTTTTCAACTGTATCTTTCGCAGCGTTATACGTTGCTGCGGTAAATACGTTTGAATCATATGATTCAAACTGCTGAATAAGAGCAAGAAGTGCGCTTGTATTTGCCTTGGTAACAGAAGTTACAAGGCCGGCATAAGCCTTATTAAGAGCGTTTGCATAAACTATTGCTTCATCGTTTGATTTATAAACAGAATCAGCGTCTGTAAATGTATCATCATTTACTTTTGCCATAAATCCCTGTGATGCTACGTAAGCATCTTCAAAAGCTTTCCAGCTGTCAGCAGTGTAATGCTCGTTGTTCTTATTGCCCTCGGCATATGTTGACCTTGCCAAAGTGCCCATAGCGTCACGAAGTGCTTGATAGTTAGCCTTAGTATCGTTTGTTACATCAACGCTTGCCGCATTTATAGCCGTAACCTTACCTGAAGCAGCCTTTACATATCCGCTGGTATCGTTTTTGCTGTTATCATCAGAAGTGAAATAAGTGTTAGGGTCAAATGATGTTGCATCATCCATAGCAGCAAAGTAAGTATAAAGACCGCCCATTGAATATGTTGAAAGGTCCTTAGATTTCATCTTGTTTCCGGCAGCCTTAATTGCATCCTTAACGATTTTATAGTTAACAACGTTGATTGCTGTTGAGCCCGGTACTGTAGGTGAAGCCTTGTCATTAATATTTGTTGCGAAATCGTTTGCACTACCGATACGGCCCTTGAAAGTAGGGGTAAATGAGGTGCTATATTTATTGCCCGGGTCAC
>DAVZKM010000204.1:0-3198 GCA_052272245.1 Eubacterium sp. | reverse complement strand
CATATTCGAATAAATCAAAGAGAAAGCTCCTCGATGTCAGCAAGGCAACTTTAAAAAAATACGGCAAATACAGACCTTGGATACTTATAGGCGCCATATGCAATGCGGTCGTTCTTTTCTTACTATTCACAAGCTTCGGTATGAGCGGAACAAAGCTTTACATATACATAGGCGTTATGTATATCCTTTGGGGTATGACAAACACAATGGCGGATATTCCATATTGGAGTATGGTGCCGTCCTTTACGTCTGACCCTAAGGACAGAAACCTTGTCTCGACCGTTGCAAGAACCTTCAGCGGCTTGGGCCAGGGCATCATTACTGTTGCAACTCCTATCATCTTACCTATGCTTTCAACAGGTATGACTACGGACAAGGGCTACAGCGCAACAGGCTTTTCACGCTGGGCGGGAATATGTGGAATTTTGCTTGTGCTCTTCTCAACTATTTGTGTTCTTTCAACAAAGGAAAAGAATGTTGTTTACGGCGAAAAGGCAAAGTTTTCATTTAAAAAAATTTTTTCCGTTATTGCACACAATGACCAGCTTGTAGTATTTATGGTAGTTGCGATGCTTTCAAACGCAGGCTGGTATCTCACCTCGGGCACGGCTGTATATTATTTTTCTGACGTACTCGGTCAGCCTAAGGCGCAAAGCCTTTTCCAAACTATCGGTGCTGTCGGCTCGGTTTTGGGTCTCGTTGTTATCCCTATTCTTTCAAAATGGATGAACAAGAAAAAGATTTATCAAATTTCTCTTATTGCAACCATTATAGGATATGTACTTATGTATATCTTCGGACCTGTGCTTAAAATTACAATTGCTCTTGACATTGCCTACATAATTTCTTCAACAGGTATTGCGGCAATGTTTGTAGGTCAAACAATCTTTCTTGCAGATATTGTTGACTACGGCGAATACAAAAACGGTGAAAGAAACGAGTCAATCACATTTTCTATGAAGGGCTTTTTGCAAAAAATGGCTTATACCATTCAAACAATCGTTCTTTTCGGCGGCCTTGCAATTATGGGATATAACAAGCAAATCACAAGCGCCGCAAAGGTTATTAATGACGGCACAAAGGCAGGAATAGGCATTATATGCTTTGGTATTCCGCCTATTCTTATTTTGATTTCGCTTATTGTATTTTCAAAGAAATTCAAGCTTCACGGCGAGCTTGCAGACAATGTTCATAACCATATTGTTGAAAAGAGAAATAAGGAAAGCGAATAAGGAAACGACCAAACAGGCGAAGTCAGTTCGTTATCAACGACGTCAAAAGAAATTACGTGTTTTAATAAATTTCTTTTTATCTTATCTTATCGTAAAAAAATTAAGGGCGACCAACGGTCGCCCTTAAATAATTATTATTTATTCTTGTTTTGTGTATTTTCAATACCTTTACGAATTCTGCGGACGTCTGCAAGCGCCTTATAAAGAGAATCGTCAATTGAAAGAAGGGTATCATCGGCATAATTATTAACAGCGGTAAGCATTTCTCTTGACTTATTTTGCGCTGTAGTAACCATTTCGTTAGCCTGATTTGTAGCATTGCCGAGAATATCGGAAGCCTGATTTTGAGCATCGGCAATATAAGAATCACCCTGTTCCTTAGCCTTAGCGATAATATCTGCAGCCTCAGCCTGAGCTGTTTGAGTGATTTGGTCACGTGCTACAAGTTCTCTTGCTTCCTCCTGTGCCTTGGCAATAATGTCAGCAGCTTCTTTCTTGGCCTCTTCAAGAATATTGTTTCTTGAATCAACGATAGCCTTAGCCTGCTTTGTTTCCTGTGGGGTATTAAGGCGAATATCCTCAATAATAGTCTTAATTTTGTCTACATCAACTGCATACTTTTTACTCAAAGGGATTGATGTGGCATCATCAAGAACATCCTCTAAATCTTCAAGTAAAATATCTGTATTAGTCATTTTTGCCGTCTCCTTTACATCTTTTATAAATATCATTTAGAATTTCCTGCGGAACAAACGATGAAATATCACCGCCGAGCGAGCAAACCTCTTTAACCATACTTGAGGACAAAAACATATTTTCGCCCTTGGCAGGTAAAAACAGGGTTTCAATCTTAGGATAAAGACTTTTATTAATAAGTGCAAGCTGAAATTCATAATCGAAATCAGACACCGCACGAAGCCCCTTAATCAATGCGCTTGCATTATGTTTTCTTGCATAATCAACCAAAAGACCGGAATATGTATCAATCTCAACATTTTCCGCATTTACGCATCTTTTAATAAAATCCATTCTCTCTTCAAGAGAAAACACAGGCTTTTTGGAATTATTATTAAGCACCAAGACGATAACCTTATCAAAAAGCTGCGATGCTCTTTCAATAATATCTTTATGCCCTAAAGTTATCGGGTCAAAGCTACCCGGACAAATAGCAATTTTCATACTATGACTCCCTTCGATAAAGGGTGATCTTGGTTTTGCCGTAATTTCTCACTCTGTCGGCATAAAAACCCAAAAGCTTTTCGGGAAGTTCCTCATCACGTGAGGTTTCGCAAATAACTATGCCGCCATCACTCATCATAGGCAAAAGAAGCGGCAAGCATTTATCAACAATTCCCTGCTTATACGGCGGATCAAGAAAAGCAACATCAAAACTGTCCCTTCTTGAAAGAAACGCATAAGCGTCACTCATAACTATTCTTGCACCTTGCTCAAGCCTGCAATGCTTAACGTTTTCTTCAACGACCTTATAAGCCTGCCTGTTGTTTTCAACAAAGGTACATTTCTTTGCACCCCTTGAAAGCGCCTCAATGCCAAGCTGACCTGAGCCGGCAAACAAGTCAAGCACATTTTTACCTTCGATTTCAAACTGAATCATAGAAAAAACGGCTTCCTTGACTGATTCCGTTGTAGGTCTTGTAACATCCTCGCCCGGCAAAGTTTCAAGCCTTCTGCCACGTGCAACGCCTGTAATTACTCGCATCATACGTCAAAGTTCCTCTTACATTTCAATTAAAAAAGCCGAAGCCCTCTCAATAAATCATTTATCATTATACAAATTACAAAAATAATAGTCAAGTCAATTAAAATTATTTTTACAAATTATGATAAAAATTATAAATTTCTTGTGCGTTTTTTTCTGAAATACCCGAAACGAGCTGCAATTTTTCCACATCAGCCTCTTTAATAGCGGAAATAGTTTTAAAATATTTCATCAAAGCCTTAGCCT
>DAVZKM010000203.1:0-3200 GCA_052272245.1 Eubacterium sp. | reverse complement strand
TTACCTTGTTTTTCATTTACACTACGAAGTAACTTTCGCAGACCCTGACGGTACACCTGTTCAGTGCGTAGTAAGCGACACCACAATAGGCGGCGGCGCAGAAGCGGCTAAATGCGAGGAGCAGTTCTCAACCGAAAATGTTGTTGCTACTCTCTCTGTTACACCTTGCTGGTGCTACGGTATGGAAACCTACGATATGAACCCGAAAACCATTAAAGCGGTTTGGGGTCTTAATGCAACAGAGCGTCCGGGTGCTGTTTATCTTGCGGCAGTTATGGCAGCTTATGCTCAAAAGGGTATGCCTGCTTTCTCAATTTACGGCCATGATGTTCAGGAAAAGGACGACAGCGAAATTCCGGCAGACGTTTCAGAAAAAATCCTTCGCTTTGCAAAATGTGCCGTTTCAGTCGGCTGGATGAAGGACAAATCATACGTTAATATCGGCGGCGTAACAATGGGTATTGCCGGCGCATACTGCAACGCTTCATTTTTCCAAAAATATCTCGGTATTCGCCCGGAATGGGTTGATATGACAGAGATTTGCAGAAGAATTACGCTCGGCATTTATGACCATGACGAATATGACAAGGCTTACGCTTGGATTAAGGAAAACTGCAAGGAAGGCTTTGACGTAAACGCAGGCAAGGATTTACCTGAGGTTATCACTAAGTCTAAGGTAGTTGACCCTGACAAGGATTGGGAGTTCATCACTAAGATGACGCTTATCGTTCGTGACATTCTTTTCGGCAACAAGAAGCTTGACGAAATGGGTTGGCACGAGGAGGCACTCGGCAAAAATGCAGTTGCCGCAGGCTTCCAGGGACAGAGAAACTGGACAGACTGGCTTCCTAATGCAGACTTTACAGAGTCGATTATGGCTTCGTCATTTGACTGGAACGGCAAGAAGATGCCTACTCCTTTCGCTACCGAAAACGATACATTAAACGGCGTTTCGATGATGCTCGGCTTGCTCGTTTCCGACACTGCGCCTTGCTTCCACGACGTTCGTACATATTGGAGCCCCGACGCTTGCGAAAGAGTAACGGGCAAAAAACCCGAAGGTGTTGCAAAGGACGGCTTTATCCACCTTATTAACTCAGGTGCAACCGCACTTGACGGCTCCGGCGCATCAAAGAATTCCGAGGGCAAGGGCTGTATGAAACCGTTTTGGGAAATGACAAACGACGATATTAAAGCTTGCCTCAACGCTACCGATTGGTGCAGAGCAAACTATGAATATTTTCGTGGCGGCGGATTTTCTTCTCACTTCCGTTGCAAGGCTGAAATGCCTGTAACTATGCTCAGAATTAATATTGTTGAGGGAATCGGCCCCGTTCTTCAAATTGCAGAGGGCTACACCGTTGATTTGCCTGACGATATCCACGAAACACTCGACAAGCGCACAGACCCGTCATGGCCTACAACTTGGTTTGCACCTACTCTCACAGGCAAGGGCGCATTCAAGGACGTTTACAGCGTAATGGCTAATTGGGGCGCTAACCACGGCGTAACGGTTTACGGCCACGTAGGCGGCGAGCTTATCACTCTTGCTTCAATGCTTCGTATTCCTGTAAATATGCACAATGTTGACGAAAGCAAAATTTTCCGCCCGCATTGCTGGGCAGCATTCGGTACAGACGATACTCAGGCAGCTGACTATTCTGCTTGTAAAACTTACGGACCGTTATATAAATAAGCTATAAGCTATTAAAAAAGGAAGTTGATTTTGCTAATGCCTGATAAGGAAGTATTTTAGAAAACAATAAATGTACTGAATTATCGGGCATTGCAAAGGCAACTGTAACCGTAGATTTAATCTACGCATAGCAAAACGGGAGTTGATATCGTGTCAGGTATCAGCTCCCGCTTTTCGTATTCAAATATTAAAATAATTTAATCACAAGCACATTTTATAAATTGCTTCTACATCGGCAGGAGCGAGTTCTTTCGGTCCTGATATTACAGAGCCTGCGCAGGCGTGATTAGCCATATCCTTAAAGTGCTTTTCATCAATGCCCAAATCGGAAAGGTTAGCCTTTAAGCTGAGCGTGTTAAAGCAAAAATTCTCAACTGCTTCAATAGCTTTTTTCGCTCCTTCCGTCGCAGAAAGATTTTCGGGAATACCGAAAACTTTTACACCAAGACGGTAAATTGCGGGAGCTGTTGTTTCGTTCAAAATATATTTAAGCCAACGAGGAGTTACGATAGCAAGCCCGTGACCGTGTGTGATGTCGTAGTATGCGGAAAGCTCGTGTTCCATTGCGTGACAAGCGCATCCGTGAACCGTTCCTGCGTCAAGAACGGTATTAAGCGCCATAGAAGAAGCCCACATAAGATTTGCTCTTGCCTCATAATTTTCAGGTTCGTTCATAGCAACGGGCGCCCATTTCACAACTGTACGCATAACGGCTTCTTGAAATTCCAAAATCATATCAAAGGTTGCATCACCCGCAAAATAGTAGTTATCCAAAACGTGGTTGAAAATATCAAATGCACCGCAAGCAGTCTGATAAGTAGGAAGTGAAAAGCTCAGTTCGGGATTTTCAAAAGCAACTCTCGGAATAAGAGCGCTGCCGCCGAGACCGATTTTTTCATTTGTATCCATATTTGAAATAACAGCCCAAGTGTCCATTTCCGAGCCTGTTGCGGCATTTGTGAGAATTGCGACAATAGGCAAAGCCTCTGTTACCCAAACTCCGTTTGAAACAAGCGGCCAAACATCTCCGCTTTCTGTTACAGCCGCAGCCGCAACACCCTTTGCACAGTCGATTGTCGAACCGCCGCCAACCGCTAAAACAACATCAATGTTTTCTCTTTTACAAATTTCTGCGCCCTTATTTGCCGTTGTGTGACGAGGATTAGGCTCAACACCTGCAAGCTCGAATATTTCTAAGCCGTTTTCTTTTAGCAATTCGGTAACGGTATCGTAAAGTCCGTTCTTTTTAATTGAGCCGCCGCCGTAAACAAGAAGCACCTTTTTTCCAAATTTCAAAAGCTCTTCGGGAAGATGCTGTATCTGATTTTTGCCGAAATACACCTTATCGGCATTGTGAAAAATAAAATCATTCATAGTTGTGTTCTCCTTTTATTCAACTGTTTTCGCCCAAGTAACAAGCTCTCTTTCCGTTGTGAGCGGTGAAAAGCGTTTGCCGTTTTTAAGGCTTGCTCTTTGCAAGACGGCGCAAGCTCTGCATTTGTAT
>DAVZKM010000202.1:0-3205 GCA_052272245.1 Eubacterium sp. | reverse complement strand
GTATACTTTTAATCATAGCCATCGGCGCATTCTGCTGAGGCAGACGGCTGCTCAATTTCGGGTGAGGGTACAATTGATGCTAACGGTCACGCTTTTGTTGCTCGTAAGGACCAATATTATGTGACAGGTGATTTTTATCCTCGTCCGACGGTTATGTATGTTGAGAAAAGCAATCACATTTCGTTTAGGGACTTCACGGTTGTTGACGCTCCGTTTTGGACTCTTCATCCGGCAGGCTGCGATGATGTTTTGATTGATAAAATCAGGATTTTGAATGACCTTGATGTTGCAAACAGCGACGGTATCGACCCCGACCATTGTTCAAATGTAAGAATACTCGGCTGTCACGTAACGTGTGCCGATGACTGCATTTGCCTTAAGGCTTCCAAGGGCAACAGCGAATATGGACCTTGCGAAAATATTATAATAGACGGCTGCACTCTCGTTTCAACCTCTGCCGCTATTAAGATAGGCACAGAAGGAGTGGGCGATTTCAAAAATGTTATTGTTTCAAACTGCATTATCAGCCGTTCAAACAGGGGACTTTCCATCCAAATTCGTGACGGCGGCTGCGTAGAAAACGTAAGCTATTCAAATATTATTATTGAAACAAGGCGCTTTTGTCCTGATTGGTGGGGCACTGCCGAACCTATTGTTATTACCACTTTTAACCGTGACGAAAACACAAAAAGCGGTACGATTAAAAATATTCGCTTCTTTAATGTTACCGCAAAGGGCGAAAACGGCGTTCTTATTCACGGCAACGAGGACAACATTATTGAGAATGTTACATTTGAGAACTGCTCAGTTGAGCTTACAAAAACAAGCAAGTGGCAGTGCGGGCTTTACGATTTGCGCCCCTGTCTTGATTACGGTGTGGAAAGCTATGATAACTCGGCATTCTTTATCCGCTATGCCAAGGATATAAATATCAGAAAGACCAAAACAAGTTGGGGCAATCTTTGTGACAGCTACAGTTATGCCATTGACGCCGCAAATGTTGAAAATCTTAATCTTTATGAGTTTGACGGCAAGAGCGCTAAGGAAAATACGGATGATATCAAAATTGACCGTGTTAAATTAAATTATAAAAAATAAGAGGTTTAAATTATGGTAGAGCTCAGAGCGTTTAAGGTTAATAAGCTTGAGGTTGAAAACACGGTTGCACCCGGCACTCAGCTTAAACTTCAAAATCAGGTTAAATATAATGTAAACTATATGGACGGCGACAAAAAGTGCATCGGCATTTTAGAACTTAGAGTAGCAGACGCAGATTTACAGCCGTTTGAAATCAAAATTGAGGCAGTTGCGGAATTTGCCTACGGCGAAGAAGATGCAAAGCCGGAAATTCATACTTCGTCTTTTGACCAGCTTTTCCCGTTTGTAAGAGAGATTGTTCATAACGTGACGGGATATACGGGAATGCCGGGTCTTCTTATTCCGATTATCCGTCTTAATAAGGACACCGTCAAGGTCGGCGGTCCTAATGACAAGGAAACTTCACCGCTAAATTAAAGAAAACAAGAATTATATCGGGCGATTGATAATCGCCCGTTTAAATATTATAATGAAAAAAGCAGACTCGAATGAGTCTGCTTTGTCTTTATCAGAAAATTAAGCGTTTACCTTTTTTGCAAGGTTGCTCTTCTTTCTTGCTGCACAGTTCTTGTGGATAAGGTTGTTAGCGGCAGCCTTGTCAATCTTCTTAACTGCGTCTTTAACAAGTACATCCTTATCGGCAGCATTTGTTTCGATAGCAACGTTAGCCTTTTTGAGGGCTGTCTTAAGTGCTGAATTAGCAGCCTTGTTAGCAGCAGCCTTCTTAGCGTTTACCTTTACTCTCTTCTTTGCTGACTTAATGTTTGGCATATTTTTCACTCCTTTTAAAACGTGATGTGTATATACGGGAATACTATTCCCTTGTGTTCTAATGCTTAAACATATTATCACAAACTTTTTGAAATTGCAAGTATTTTTTTATTTTTGGGCATACTTTTAATAAAAAACTTTGATTTTAGGTGGTTTTTATGGGAAATTGTACCGATTTGGCTGTTGAATCGTATGAAAACGGCGGAAAAACCGTTTTGGACGGAGTAAAGGTTGAGGAAAACGGAAAAATCACAACCGTGACCGTTTTTAACGAAAAAGGGGCACAGACACTCGGCAAGGCGGTAGGAAAATATATAACCTATTGCAGCGATGCGGCGATTGACGAAGCACAGATTTTTGACGGCAGACTCGACGAACTTTCTGAAATTCTGACCTCACTTTTACCCCAAAACATTAAAAGCGTGCTTGTTGCAGGGCTTGGAAACACAGATATAACTGCCGACGCACTCGGACCCAAGGTTGTAAATTATGTTCTTGCCACACGTCATATTATTAATGATAATAATAAAGATAACAAATATTTTTCGGATTTTTTTAATGTTTCGTCAATTTCAACGGGTGTGCTCGGTGATACGGGCATAGAATCTGCCGAAATTATCAAGGGAGTAGTCAATCAAATTAATCCTGATTGTGTAATTGCAGTTGACGCTCTTGCCGCTTCGTCTGCTTCTCGATTAGGCAATACGGTTCAGCTTTGCAATGCCGGTATTTCTCCCGGTTCGGGTGTCGGCAACCACAGGTATGAAATATCCGAAAACACTCTCGGTATTCCTGTTATTTCAATCGGAATTCCCACCGTTGTTTCTACCTCCGTTATCAAAGGGAAAAACTGCGCCGACGGTATGTTTGTCACCCCAAGGGAAATTGACAGGATTATTGAGCACGGCGCAAAGCTTATTGCAATGACCGTAAACGTCTGCTTGCAAAAAAATATTGACGCAAAAGATTTATTTTCTTTGGTCGGGTGATATATTTCACTTTTTTTCGCCATATATATTAGGTATAAAATAATATATACTATCGGTGAAGATATGAAAAAGGATTTATATACATTAATAATTAATTCGATTTTGGCTGTGTGCATAACCGTCGGTGTTGTGCTTGGAGCACCAAAGACATCTGTTATAAGCAATTCAAAAACGGTTGACGTTTTTTCTCCGTCGCAAATATTTTCTCAAATTAAAGATAGGTATAATAAGAACAATACTGATAATAAAACACAAAATGACAGTAAGGAAAAAACAGATACTACTGCACCTGCTCAAAACATAAGTTCAAATATTACGGAAATTCCGCCGGATATTCAAGCTCTTAT
>DAVZKM010000201.1:0-3254 GCA_052272245.1 Eubacterium sp. | reverse complement strand
TTGCAAAAGTCAATGCTTTCGCTTTTAAATCTGTTTACATTTTCTTGGCAGACGGTTACACCTTCACGCTTGCCGATATCGATAAGTTTATTAAATCTGTCAAAATATCTTTCATCCGGAATAGGAATTTTAGGGTGTGCGACTGCACCGTGAATAACAACATATTCAGCGCCTAAAACTGCGGCGGCATGACACGTTTTATCATAAATTGAAATAAAATCGTCAAACCGTCTTTGATAATCGGTAAAAATACAGGAACTTTCCATAAAGCTTGAAAACGGATGAACAGACACAATATCTGTTCCTCCGTTTTTTGCAATGGCGTTAAGTTGTTTTAAAAATGGCTCTTCAAGCTCTGAGGGTGCATTCATAAACACCTCGGCATATTTATACCCAAGCTCGCATACCTTTTCAAGTGCCTTTTCCGTTTCAAGCGGATAAAAACACGCTGTTGACGCACCGATTTTCATATCATTAACCCACAAGCTTTTCAATGCAAGCAATTTGAGTACAAATGCAAAGAAGTTCTGCCGCCATATCTAATTCATCGATAGGAGGGAACGACGGTGCAATACGAATATTGCTGTCGCTCTGGTCGAAGCCGTAAGGATATGTTGCGCCTACACTTGTAAGCGTGACACCTGCCTGCTTGCAAAGTTCGCCTACTCTTTTAGCGCAGCCCGGCATAACATCAAGGCTGATGAAGTAGCCGCCTTTTGGATTAAACCAAGAAGCAATACCCTTGCCGCCGAGTTCATTTTCAAGATGATTCAATACCATATCAAACTTCGGTTTAAGAATTGCAGCGTGCTTTTTCATATGAGAAAGAATACCGTCTGCATTCTTAAAGAAAGCAACGTGGCGCTGTTGGTTCATTTTATCATAGCTGATTGTTTCGACATTAAGTCTTTTCTTAATTGCGGCAATATTGTTGTCGCTTGCAATAATAGCAGAAACACCTGCACCGGGGAATGTGATTTTAGAAGTTGAGCAAACCTCAATAACCATATCCTCGTTATTATATTTAGGAAGAACGTTAAAAATATTTAAAAGTTTATCGCCGTCATCTGTAAGTTCGTGAACGCAATAAGCATTATCCCAGATAATTCTAAAATCCTCAGCGGCAGGATTTAATGCTGCAATACGCTCAACAACCTCATCGCTGTAGGTAATACCCTGAGGGTTTGAATACTTAGGCACGCAAAACATACCCTTAACGCTTTCATCCTCAATAAGTTCCTCAATAACATCCATATCAGGTCCGTCTTCAAGCATAGGAACATTAATCATTTTGATTCCGAAATGCTCGCAAATTGTGAAATGCCTGTCATATCCCGGAACAGGACATAAAAACTTGACCTCGTCAAGCTTTGACCAAGGAGTTGAACCTGCACCCTTAACATAGCACTGAGCAATATAATCGAACATAAGATTAAGGCTTGCCGAAGGGCCTATAACAACATTCTTTGCGTCAACGCCCATTAACTCTGCAAAAAGAGCTTTGCAACTCGGAATACCGTCAAGGATGCCATAATTTCTGTAATCAACACCGTCAACAACATAATCTTTGCAATCAAGCATACCCATAGAAAGGTCAAGCTGTTCTTTGCATGGCTTACCACGGCTCATATCAAGTTTGAGATTTTTAGCCTTAAAAGCACTGTATCTTTCATCAAGCGCCTTTTTTTCATCAAGGAGCTGTTCCTTTGTCATTTCAGAATAAAGCATTTTATTTCCTCCATAATTTCAAATACAATATATTTTACCACATAAAATCGCTTTTTTCAAACTGCAATAGAGAGAATATTAGCCGCATATGCTCATTATTATTATTTATTTTATACAAAACAAATATATTTGAGGCGGATTTTTATTTCACATCAATAAATGAGCAATAGATATTTTTGATATCTTCTTCTGTTAATTTCAGCGGAAAATTTTGAAGCCTTTGTATATTGACGCCGTGGATTGTTTCGTCAAACTGTGATTTAGACATAGTTAAATCATCGAAAAGCCCCAATTTTGAAAGAAAATCAATAAAGCTGTCAGCGTCAAAGCCCGTGATTTCTCTTGTTTTTTTCATTAATTCGTTAAGCTTGTTGCTTTCTTCCATAAATTTCCAAATATACGCAAGACTGACTGCCACTGCTCTGCCGTGGTGAAACCCTTTTAACTTATGAAGCTTATAGCTGAAAGCGTGCGGCGCAGTAGTTCTTGCAAGATTAATTGCCTTTCCTGCAAGCATACTGCACTCAAGCATAGGCTCAAATGTGCTGTCATCATTTTCAATATACCTTGCAAAATTGTCATCAAAAAGGGAAAGTGCTTTTTTGCTGTATTCCCTGCTTTCGTATGTTGCATCAACTGACCAAAATGCCTCGACACTATGGCAAAATGCATCAAGCGAGGTGACAACCTTTTGCTCATAAGGCAAAGATTTAAGCGTGGTATAATCAAATATTTGAAAATTCGGAATTATTGAATAATCACTGACCGACTCCTTATCCTTATTTCTATACAAAACGGAAAAACGAGTAACCTCTGCTCCTGTTCCTGCCGTGGTCGGCACTGCCAAAATATCAAAATCAAGTTTAGAATAAAATTTAATTCCCTTAGCAGTATCAATCGCACTTCCGCCGCCGACTGCAACAGCAAAATCACATCCGTTTGCTTTATATGCTTCAATCCCATTTTTTACAGAGCTTACCTCCGGGCACGGCTCAAACGAAGTAAAACTTACGCTTTTAATATTAATTTCATCAAGGGCTTTACGGTAGCCATATCTGTCATAGTTATTTGAGCAGACAAAAAGCACCTTTTGAGGATTGATTTCAAGCATTTTATTTTTAAACTCATCAAGAAAAATCTGATTATTATATTTCATAGCGCACCTCTTAAAATTTATATTATAAGTTTAACATAAATGAATAAAATAATAAACCTCCCTGCCGCACAAATGAAGCAAGGAGGTTTAATTATAACAAAATATTATTTAGCCAAAGAGCCGACGAGCATCATATAATCGCCGATTTGAACACCGAATTCAGGAGCACCCTCCATAATAAGCTGCTTATTAGCAGTCATTTGAAACATATCACCCGTGCCGAGCAATATTTTGAGAGCAGATGTTGCACAGTCGAATTTCATACAGAAAAACGGCTTTGCACGTTTATATTCTCCTCTGCCTGCTCTTGACTTGCCTGCCTTAACACGCATATATGCAGTACATTCCGGATGACCCTCAACCGCCCATT
>DAVZKM010000200.1:0-3267 GCA_052272245.1 Eubacterium sp. | reverse complement strand
CCTTAACAGGAGCGATAAGGTTGGTGTTGCAGCCGATGAATGCGCCGTCTGCGACTTTGCATCTCATCTTGTTCTTTCCGTCATAGTTGCAGGTTACTGTTCCGCAGCCGAAGTTTACGTTTGCACCGACATCGCTGTCGCCGATGTATGTTAAATGAGCGCTCTTTGTGCCTTCGCCTACAATTGAATTTTTAACCTCAACAAAGTTGCCGATATGAACACCTTTTTTAAGAATTGAGTCAGCCCTTACCTTAACAAACGGACCTGCGTCAACTCCGCTTTCAATCTCGCTGTCAAGGATTTTGCAATTGTCAAGTATAACGTCGTCGCCGACTGTGGCATTGTCAATATATGTGTTAGGGCCTATTGTGCAGTTACTGCCGATAACTGTATTGCCTAAAATAATTGTATTAGGCAAAATAACCGTTGATGAGCCGATTTTAACGTTTTTGCCAATCATAACTCCGTCGGTGCACGGAATGTCAACCCCGTTAATCATATGCTTATCGTTTATATTTCTTCTCATAATGTTGTTGAGATTGTTAAGCTGTTTTCTGTCGTTAGCGCCTAAGGTAACCTCGTTGTTTTCAACAACATATGCACCTGCATTTTTGCCTGCCGAGATAAGAATTTCAAGGCTGTCTGTAATATAGTATTCGTTTTGAGCGTTGTTGTTTGTAATTTTGCTGAGCGCATATGAGAGGTCACGACCGTTAAACCAATAAAAACCGGCGTTTGACTCTTTGATTTTCTTTTCCTCGTCATTGGCGTCTTTATGCTCGATTATTCTTAAAAGCTTGCCGTTTTCATCACGCTGAATATGACCTATTCCGTTTGTATCGTCAACAATTGCGCTGATAAGAGTGATTGAATTATCGCTTTTTTTGTGATAATCAAAAGCCTTGTTAATGGTTTCGGCGTCGATAAGCGGACCGTCGCCGTTTAATATAATGATATCATCGTTCAAGTGCTTATCAATAAAACTCTGCGCTTGCATAACAGCGTGGCCGGTACCAAGCTGCGGCTCTTGAAGTACGGTTTCGATTTTTTCGTCTTTTTCTGCAAGATATTTTTCAAGCAATTCGTGCTTATATCCGGTAATAACGCAAATATCCTGTGCGCCTGCTTCTTTTACTGCGTCAACAACGTAGCTTATCATAGGTTCAAAAAGCACATTACACATAACCTTCGGGCAGGTCGCTTTCATTCTTGTTCCTTTTCCGCCTGCCATAATTATTGCACATTTCATAAAATTAAAATCCTCTCAATTACTCTCAATTATAAAAATCCATACTTTTAATTGTATCTAATTATGCAACAAAAAGCAAATATTTGCAAGTATTATTTAAAATATATGTAAATTCTTAATTTTTTTTTATAAAAATATTTGTAATTTGCATTATATTGTGTTATAATTCTATCGCATTATACTGTAAAGGCGAGAATTGTTTGTTTCCAAAGTGGATTTTTGGCCTTGATTGAGAGTATAAGAATAATAAAGCTATAATAATTTTTTAGGAGGTAACTCAAATGGCAAACAAGTGGGTTTACATGTTTGAAGAAGGCGACATGACAATGCGTAACTTGCTTGGCGGTAAGGGTGCAAACCTTGCAGAGATGACTAAAATCGGTCTTCCTGTACCTCAGGGTTTCACTGTTACAACCGAAGCTTGTACTCAGTATTATGAAGACGGTCGCAAAATCAACGACGAAATCATGACTCAGGTTATGGAAGGCGTTAAGAAGATGGAAGAAATCAACGGCAAGAAGTTCGGCGATTTAAAGAATCCTCTTCTCGTATCTGTTCGTTCAGGTGCAAGAGCATCTATGCCTGGTATGATGGATACTATTCTTAACCTCGGTCTTAACGATGAGGTTGTTGCAACTATGATTGCAGGTAACGATGACCCTGCTTTCGAGCGTTTCGTATATGACTCATACAGAAGATTTATCCAGATGTTCTCTGATGTAGTTATGGAAGTTGGTAAGAAGTATTTTGAACAGCTTATCGACAAGATGAAGGAAGAAAAGGGCGTTCAGTATGACGTTGAGCTTACTGCCGCTGACCTTAAAGAACTTGCTAATCAGTTCAAGGCTGAATATAAGAAACAACTTGGCTCTGACTTCCCGTCAGACCCTGTTGACCAGCTCAAGCTTGCTATCGAGGCTGTATTCCGTTCATGGGACAACCCTCGTGCAAACGTATACCGTCGTGATAACGACATCCCTTATTCATGGGGTACTGCAGTTAACGTAATGCCTATGGTATTCGGTAACCTTAACAACCAGTCAGGTACAGGTGTTGCATTTACTCGTGACCCTGCTACAGGCGAAAACAAGTTGATGGGTGAATTCCTTATCAACGCACAGGGCGAGGACGTAGTTGCAGGTGTTCGTACACCGATGCCAATCGCTCAGATGGAAAAAGAATTCCCTGAAGCTTATGCTGAATTTATCAAGGTTTGTGACACTCTTGAAAATCACTACCACGATATGCAGGATATGGAGTTCACTGTTGAAAACAAGAAGCTCTATATGCTCCAGTGCCGTAATGGTAAGAGAACAGCTCAGGCTGCTCTTAAGATTGCTTGTGACCTCGTAGACGAAGGCCATAAGACAGAGGCTGAGGCTGTTGCTATGATCGACCCTCGTAACCTCGATACTCTTCTTCACCCTCAGTTTGACGCTGCTGCTATTAAAGCTGCTACTCCAATCGGTAAGGGTCTCGGTGCATCACCGGGTGCTGCTTGCGGTAAGGTTGTATTCACAGCTGACGATGCAGAGGTTTGGAACGAGAGAGGCGAGAAGGTTGTTCTTGTTCGTCTTGAAACTTCACCTGAGGATATCACAGGTATGAAGGCTTCACAGGGTATCCTCACAGTTCGTGGCGGTATGACATCTCACGCAGCAGTAGTTGCTCGTGGTATGGGTACTTGCTGTGTATCAGGTTGCGGCGATATCGTTATGGATGAAGAAAATAAGAAGTTTACTCTTGCAGGTAAGGAATACCACGAGGGTGATTATATTTCAATCGACGGCTCAACAGGTAACATTTATGACGGTATCATTCCTACAAAGGATGCTACTATCGCAGGCGAGTTTGGCAGAATTATGGGCTGGGCTGATAAGTTCAGAAAGCTTAAAGTTCGCACAAACGCTGATACTCCTGCTGATGCTAAGAAGGCTCGTGAGCTCGGCGCCGAAGGTATCGGTCTTTGCCGTACTGCACTTTTATTGTATCCTTTCATTAAAATAATGAAGGCTGTC
>DAVZKM010000199.1:0-3316 GCA_052272245.1 Eubacterium sp. | reverse complement strand
GTGAATTTCGCACAGCTTACCCAGCGGGCGGGAAATTTCCTGGTGGCACGGGATGAGATGCCGGACTTTAAATGGGAAGATTTAAAAGATAAGAAAGTTCTTGGCGGTCGTAAGGGTGGCATGCCGGAAATGGAGAGTAACCTTTAAATCCTTGTTAGCCTTTTGAGCAGAGGCAAGCGCCTTTTGTGCATTAGCGTCCCGGCTCCAATCATACGAGCCGTCCTTCTGCAAAAAGCCTTCCGTTCTTCTGTCAACATCTGCGATATGCGTATCATCTTGCGAGCCCGTGCCGAGGTTATAGCGATAAATACTAAGACCTGCGCCCTTTTCCTTGCTGTAAAGAAGCTCTATAATCTCGTCTAAATTATCCCAGCCGCCGACATACTGTGCCCACCAAGCAGCAGAAGCGCCGAAGCCTTCAATTGTTTGGTAAGCGGTTGAAGTATCGATAGTTGTTTGCTTATTTGTTGTATCAATATTACTTATTATCTTGCTAAGCATACTGTAATCCTTGGCATTGATAAAGCCGTTATGGTTAAGGTCGTATTTACTGTCATAATTTTGCTGAGTATAAGCCGCAGCCTTATCATCTGTTGTTATTGCATCCTTAAAGCTTGAAACAAGAGCAAGTGCGTCAAGCTGAAGATTTGTTTTACCGCAGACGTTGCATTTATAAACAATGCTCGGACCGTTTGTTCCCGTGTATTCATACTTATGACCGACAACGTCCGTATAATTTGACTTAGTCTCATCTGCATCGCAATCAGTACAATATGTTAAATCATACCCCTTTTCAACGCAGGTAGGCGCAATTGTTTCGGTCACATAATTATGCTTATCATCAAGACAGTAATAATGCCAATCGTATCCCTTAGCTTGACCCGCTTTTACATAATCACGAACGCCTGAATTTGCGATACCGAAAAAGCGAGTATACGAGCCCGAGCTGTTGCCGAAAGCATTATTGCCAATAGTGATTTTATCGCCTAAAAATCTGTTGTAATTAAAGTTTGAATTATAAAAAGCATTGCTCCCGATTTGAGTACAATTTGACGGAATATTTACCCAAAATGTTGAATTAATCAAATTTTGAAAAGCACCGCTCATAATTGTAAAATTACCGTTTGTGCCCGAAAAATCAAGTTCTGTAATAAATGCGGAATAAATGCTCCAAGGGTTAGAGGTCATATCGCCGCTGCCAAAAAAGCTTAACTTCTTGTTTTGTGCATCATATTTATAGCTCAAAGCCGTGCCGCAAAAACCGTTTACATTTTGGAATGAAAGTGCACTTGTTGCATTAACAAGAGAACTTGTACCAACGAGTTTACAGCTTGACGGAACATTTTCAAGTGATGAGCTTGCAACAGACGAAAGATTACCGCTTGTCCAAACAATGCTCTTCAGCTTAGAACAGTTTTTAAAAGCATTATCATCGATACCCGTATGACCGCTTCCGACGTAAACCTGCTCTAATGAGGTACAACCACTGAACACACCGTCGGGAATTTTATTCTTGTACGTATCGGTATTATTAGTTGACGGCAGTGAGACATACTTAAGCGAGGTACAGTCAAGGAAAAGCTCCTTGTAATAGTAAGTCGCATTTTCAGGAAGATTAATACTTTGAAGCGAAGTACAGCCCCTGAAAAGGTCCTCACCCAAGGTATCAAGGGTGGAAGAATTAAAATTAACCGTAGTCAAATTAGTACAATCGAAAAACCAATATGAGCCGATTTGAACGACACCCTCTTCAACATTAACCGTTTTAATTGATTTACGGTTATTATACCAAGGCTGATTGTTTCCTCCAAAAACTTGATATTTTGAATAATCGGCGCCTCTGCCGTTACCGCCTTTTGTAATAGTGAAAACGCCTGTTGATGTATCAAGATTCCATTTTACACCGCCCGATGTTCCGCTTGCGGCATAAGCATTTATTTCAAGCCCTGCAAAAACAGACAAAACAAGCACAAGGCTTAAAAATACTGACAATATTTTTTTAAATTTCATATGCGATATTACCTCTTTTTAAATTTCGCCATTATTATAAATAAAAGTTATATAATATTCAATAGTTTTATAAAAAGTTTAGATTTTACAACACAAAAAAGGGGCGAACAACGTTCGCCCCTGCAATTATATAATCTATCAGATTTCGCAAATCCAGCCTTCGGGTGCTTCAATCTCACCCATCTGGATGCCTGTAAGTGTTTCATAAAGCTTCTTGGTTACAGGACCCATTTCTTCCATACCCGATGGGAAGCAAATTTCCTCACCGTGGTTTACAATCTTGCCGACAGGAGAAATAACAGCTGCAGTACCGCAAAGGCCGCACTCTGCAAAATCCTTAACCTCGTCAAAATAAACCTCTCTCTGCTCAACCTTAAGACCGAGATACTTCTCGGCAACAACCATCAACGAACGACGGGTGATTGACGGTAAAATAGAATCCGACTTAGGAGTAACAACAGTGCCATCCTTAGTTACAAAAAGGAAGTTAGCACCGCCTGTTTCCTCAACCTTTGTTCTTGTTGCAGGGTCGAGATACATATTTTCATCAAAGCCATGCTCGTGAGCGTCAACAATGTTATGAAGTGACATAGCATAGTTAAGACCTGCCTTAATATTACCTGTACCGTGAGGTGCGGCACGGTCAACATCTGATACACGGATAGTGATAGGCTTTGCACCGCCCTTGAAATAAGGGCCTACCGGAGTACAGAACATTCTAAACTCATACTCATCTGCAGGTTTAACGCCGATAACAGGATTAACACCGAAAACATACGGACGAATATAAAGGGTAGCGCCGCTGCCAAAAGGCGGAACCCACGCCTCATTAGCCTTTACAACCTCTTTAACAGCTCTTAAAAACATTTCTTCAGGAACCACCGGAATTTGAAGTCCACGGCAAGAATCCGCAATACGGCTTGCATTAAGGTCAGGACAGTCATGAAGACAACCGGCAACAAAGGGTCGTCCCCATGTGCCGCTTGGAACAGTTTCGGTGCCTTCCGAAGGGGCTGTGGTGTTCCTTCTGTATATGCGTATGTCTTTCGGGAAGTCATGTTGCCGCCTGCATCATAGGTATAAAGCACTGTTGTTCCAAGTACACCATTGTTTTCACGAATCAGCTGATTGAGTTCATCATACTGATATGTGATGACCTTCGTACCGGATGTAATCTTTGTGATATTTCCCACATTGTCATACTCATAGCTCCAGCTCTCGATTCCATTTGACATCGCAGAAAGAAGACTGTCCGTATCGGTCAGATGACGAAGGGTTCCATAAGTAAAGCAGTTTTCTCGCTTCT
>DAVZKM010000198.1:0-3380 GCA_052272245.1 Eubacterium sp. | reverse complement strand
CCTGTGACCCTCTGCTTGTAAGGCAGATGCTCTCCCAGCTGAGCTATGCTCCCACGCATATTCGCCGCACTTGCGACGTGTTATATAATACTATATGTCAATTGAAAAGTCAATACTTTTTTAAAACTTTTTTCAACTTTTTTATTTGGTTGTTTGCTCCAGCAATTTTTTAATTTCAGACGGTGTAAACTTGTAATTTTTATCACAAAAATGACATTCTACATTTACATCCTCATTATCGTTTACCATTTGCTGTAAAGACTCCCTGCCTGTTGAAATAAGCGCATTTTCCACCTTTTCTTTTGAGCAATTGCATCTGTATTCGTTTTCGCTTTCATCAAGCTTTTCAATATCAATCCCTTTCATTGCTCTTTTAGCAATATCGTCGGGAGACATACCATGTGAAAGCATAGTTGTTACAGATTCAATATCCTTAATTGAAGCTTCAATTTTAGAAATAATTTCATCGGGGCAGCCCGGAAGAAGTTGAATCATAAAGCCTCCGGCATTTGCAACAGACAAATCGGGATTAACAAGCACGCCAAGAGCGCATACTGTAGGCGTTTGCTCAGACACTGCAAAATAATTTGTAATATCCTCTGCAATTTCACCGCTTACAATCTGCGTATTGCCGACATACGGTTCCTTAAGACCCATATCCTTCATAACGTATAAAAATCCGTCTGTACCGACAGCACCTCTTACGTCAAGCTTACCTTTATCATTAAGCGGAATTTCAACAACAGGATTTTCAACATAACCCCTCGCATTGCCCTGACTGTCTGAAACAGCAAGAACAACACCTGCAGGGCCGCCTCCGTTTAGCCTTAATGTAACACTGTCGTCCTTACCCTTAAGCATAACACCCATCATAGATGCCGCAGTCATAAGACGACCGAGCGCCGCCGTAGTAACAGCAGATGTCTTGTGGATATTTTCGGCCTTGCTTACCATATCAGTAGTATCGCCGGCAATAACAAATGCACTGCCGTCAGTTGTAATATATCTTACTATTTTTCCCATTTAATTGCCACCTTTTTTCAAAACAAAATAAATTCGCTCGCTGTTATCCCTAACAGCATCAAGCGTCAACTCATCATATATTCCGATTATATTAAAATTATTAAGTACGCTTTTCAGTTCATTAATCGAATATGCCTTTTCGTTAAATTCTTCGCTGAATCTGTCATAATTTTTACCGTTAAAGACAAAGAAATCAAGCAATATTCTTACAGTATTTTCACCTAAATACTCATTATCCCATGAAAGAAAAAAGTTTTCTTCATCAAAAACAAAGGTATTATCCCCTAAAACCTCTTTATGCTTATAAACGGTATTAACGTCAAAAACAAATACACCGCCATCATTGAGTGAACTGTAAACACAGTCAAAGCACTTTTTAACCTCGCAAATATCCTTTAAATGGTTAATGCCGTCAAGAGAGCAAACGCAGCAATCAACCTTATGCGGCAATTCAAAATCCGTCATATCACATTTAATAAACGTTGCATTCTTCATTTGCTTTGAGCTTGCCACAGCAAGCATTTCATCAGACAAATCAAGCCCGATAACATTATAGCCCAAATCGGTCAAATATTTGCTTACAGAGCCTGTTCCGCAAGCCAAATCGAGAACGGTACCACATTTATCGGCATACCTTTCAAAAAAAAAAGAAATATAATCAGTTCTTTTTTTATATTCAACATTTTCCGTCAACTTATCATAAAACTTAGCAAATGTATTATAACTCATCGTTTTCTTCCGCTTTGGTTTCGTCCTCAAGTTTGATTTTTTCAAAAATCTTATCATATCCGTCGCATCCGTATTGAAGCGAACGATTAACACGGCTGATTGTAGCGGTTGATGCACCGGTAGCATTAACTATATCTGTATAAACGCATTTTTCAGAAAGCATTTTTGCAACGACTATCCTTTGGCTTATTGTTTTAAGCTCCTGAACAGTACACAAGTCTTCAAAAAAGTCATAGCAATCCTCTACTGTTTCAAGTTCAAGAATTGCTCTGAAAAGAAAGTCAATATTATCGTCTTTTAATTTATTATTCATATTATCTGCCCTTTCGACATATTACTCATAATTTAAAGCAATCATATTGTAACACACTAAATCGTGAAAGTAAAGAAAAATCTCCGACAATTCTAAAATAATCGGAGATTTTATAAATAAAATTATTCTTTTATAAGTTCATCATAAAAGTCGAAACAATCAAATGTTGCAAAATAATCCTTAGGCGTTTCCGCTCTTCTGATAAGCTTGAACGTTCCGTCTTGATTTAAAAGAATTTCAGCGCTCTTAAGCTTGCCGTTATAATTATACCCCATAGAAAAGCCGTGTGCACCGGCATCGTGAATAAAGAGATAATCTCCCATTTCAATTTCAGGAAGAAAACGGTCAATTGCAAACTTGTCACAGTTTTCACAAAGAGAACCTGTTACATCATACTTATGGTCGCAAGGCTCATTTTCCTTACCCAAAACAGTAATATGATGATATGCGCCATAAATAGCCGGACGCATAAGGTTTACTGCACAAGCATCTACTCCGATATATTCCTTATGTGTATGCTTTTGGTTAATAGCTTTTGTAATAAGTCCGCCGTAGGGGCCGAGCATATATCTGCCAAGTTCTGTATAAATTGATACGTCGTCCATACCTGCAGGCACAAGAACTTCCTCGTAAGCTTTTCTTACACCTTCACCAATAACAAAAATGTCATTAGGCTCTTGATCGGGTTTGTAAGGAATGCCAATACCGCCCGAAAGATTGATAAAGGTAATATGGACGCCAAGCTTAGCTTTAAGATCGGCTGCAAGTTCAAAAAGAAGCTTTGCAAGCATAGGATAATACTCATTAGTAACCGTATTTGAGCAAAGAAACGAGTGTATGCCGAATTCTTCAACGCCTTTTTCCTTAAGTATTCTAAACGCTTCATAAATCTGCTCGGTAGTCATACCGTATTTAGCGTCCCCCGGATTATCCATAATATCATTGGAAATTTTGAAAATTCCACCGGGATTATAGCGGCAGCTCATTTTTTTAGGTAATTTGCCGCAAGCTTTTTCAACTGCCTCGATATGTGTAATATCATCAAGATTGATAATGCCGCCGAGTTTATTACAATATTTAAATTCTTCAAGCGGGGTATCATTTGATGAAAACATAATATCATCACCCACAGCTCCTATGGTTTTAGCCATCATAAGTTCTGTTTTAGATGAGCAGTCGCAACCGCAACCATATTCACGAAGAATATTGATTAAAAACGGATTAGGCGTAGCCTTTACTGCGAAATACTCCTTATATCCCTTATTCCAAGAAAATGCTTCGACAAATGGCTGTATCGCTTCATCTACAAGGTATT
>DAVZKM010000197.1:0-3385 GCA_052272245.1 Eubacterium sp. | reverse complement strand
TACTTGAGCGCTAAGGAAACGCGCTATGCGCCGGTAGCTCAGTTGGATAGAGTGACTGGCTACGAACCAGTAGGTCGGGGGTTCGAGTCCCTTCCGGCGTACCAAAATAAAAATCCTTGAAACCGTTGATATTACTTGGTTTCAAGGATTTTTTGTTTCCCCAAATTGCTTTAGAAACGTCATTTTTTACGACCACTTATTTTCAAGAAGTAATTTGCAAGTGGTGTTGCATCAATTTATTCAGTATGGTATATTAAAGCAGTAGGCAAACTGCTTTAATATACTTTTTTGTTTTAGAGGTCATTATGAACATTGCTATTTGTGACGATGTTAAAAGTTGTCAGGAAGACATAGAAAAACATTTGATATTTTATTTTAATGATAATAAAATACCGCTGAATATTTTTAAATTTAGCACTACCGATGAACTGTTAAATAGTGATATTATTTTTGACATTGCCTTTTTAGATGTTGAGTTAGGAGAAGAAAATGGTATTGAAGCCGGAAAGCAATTACGATTAAGAAATGAGCGTTTGATTATTTTTGTTGTAACAGCACATAACAGATATTTAGATGATGCTTTTGACTTAAAAGCATTTCGGTTTTTGCCAAAACCTATACAAGCTCAAAGATTGTATTCTGCGTTAGATTCTGCAATTGAATTACTAAACAATACTTTTATAACATTTATTGAATCAAGGACAAATAAAAGAATAAAAATTGCTGTTCGAGAAATAATTTGTGTAGAAATTTCTAACAGAAAAACTAAAATCACAACTGAAAATGGTGTTTACCTTTCAAATGAAAAAATATCTCATTGGAGAGATGTGCTTTCGGCTTCTTATTTTGCAAGCCCTCACTCAAGTTTTATTGTTAATATGAATTACTCTGCTGAATATAAAAGAACTGAACTAAAGCTAAAATATAAAGAAAACGAGTATTTAATCCCTATTGCAGCAAAGAATCAATCAGAATTTAGAAAAACTTATTTTAATTTTCAAAGTAGGCATTAATTATGAGAACAATTATTTTTAGTATTATTCTTTTTTCAGTGGAATTTTTAATTGCATTTAATTACTTTAGACGGATTTTTGAATACAAACATAATTACAAAAAATCTGTGATTATCGTTGGTTTAAGCTATATAGTATTGATGTTTATATACGTATTATTTCCAAATACTGAATGGCTAAATGTTTTGTCTTTCACTATAGTAAATTATATTTCAATATTACTTGCTTTCTCATCCAATCAGAAAGCCGCAATATTTCATAGTTTAATGCTAACATTAATTATGTATCTAACTGAAATGGTAACAGTTTTTACAATATCAGTATTGTTTAATAAATCAGTAATACATTATCAAGATAGTTTTTATTTATTTATTATTGATGCGGTAATATGTAAAACATTATACTTTATATTCGCAAAACTCATTTCATTTATTGCTGTAAAAGAAAACGGAAAAACAAATAGCGGAAAGTATTGGATTTAAATAATAATGCCTGTTAGCAGTTTGGGCTATACTTTATTATTGCACTACCTGCTAACTCAAGCTAATGTTTCTAAAAATGTTGAAATTATTTCATTTTTACTGTCTATTGTTCAATTAGTCGCTAACATTGTAGTATTTTGGATATATGAAAGCACTCAAAAAAATCATCAAAAAATATTAGAGTTGCAAATAGCGAATCAAAAGAATACACTTGATTTATCCTATTTAAAATTATTAGAAGAAAAAAATAATTCTTCAGACGAATTAATTCATGATATTAAGAATCATTTATTAAATATAAACAGTATTGCAGATTCAGAAGAAGTCAGTGATTATATAGAAGAGGTTTATGGAAAAGTAGATAAATATAGTTATATAGGCAGAACATCCAATAAGATGCTTGATTTGATTTTAAATAAATATACAATAATATGCAAAAATAAAAATATTCAACTTAATATTGAAACATTTTCGGAAAATCTATCTTTTATAAATGATGTTGATTTATCAACACTTTTAAATAATCTTTTTGATAATTCTATTGAAGCTGCTGAAAAATGTGATACAAAAGAAATTGATTTCGTATTAAAAAGAAATGATAATGGTTGTCATATCATTGATTTGAAAAATAGTTGCATACAAAAACCGATAATTAAAAATCATAAATTATTATCTACAAAAAAAGATTCCAACTATCACGGTATAGGGACTAAAAATATTGAGAAAACAGCAAAAAAATATAATGGTGAAATAGAATGGATATATAATGAAGAACAGCGAACTTTCCAAGTTATAATAATCTTTCTATAAGTTACCATATGAGAAGAAGTGAATGCAAAAAATGCATTCACTTCTATTTTTTTGTTCGTTATTTCTATTTTTTTGAATATTGGCGACAGAGAAAATGATGAAAACGGTCACGTAACAAATGGCATAAGTCAAAAAAAATTAGCGCAGTTGGTGCAATAAAAAATGTTATTGAAAATGGCGTCGTTATTGATAGACAAAACAAGTGGAAAGGTCGAGGATACGATACTGCTGTAATAGCCGGAAGGGGTTTATTATACGGCGAAGATAGTGTAATGGGTGTTGTAATAAAAACCTATGCAAACAATAAAAGTCAAAACGCTAAATTCTATCTTCATGAAATAATAGAAATAAAAGAAGCAGATTTATATAAACAGACTGCACCGCAATTAAGCGTAGATGCAGAACATAAATCTACTTCTAACAATACTATACCGCAATCCGCCGAAAAAAACAATACCAAAAAATCCCTTGACGTTGAAGATTACAAAATCAGCGATAACAAAGCCGTTATGACGCAACAGCGACTTGATGATGAAATTAAAAATTCAGGAGCAGGCAGCAGAACGGATTATGCTAATTCGTGGATTACTGCTATATCTCCGTCTGATTTTTTAAATATTACGTCGCAAGAATGGCATATATAATCAACAATCACGATTATTACGGAGCAGAAGGACAAACAAATGCTTACAAGAATTTTGTCGGTGGCAGAAATAAGGACGCAAAAACGCTAACTATTGCCAAAAAAATAAATGGCACATACTATCTTGTTATGGCTGTTCCTGACACAAAAGCTAAGACAATTCAGATTGTTTCAGCATTTATAAACAAAAAAATAGAAGCTACACAATTCCGTAATGCTTCTACAAAAGAAACCCTACGGCAAACGCCCTATTGCGGGATTGCTGTAACTTCTACTGATAGTATATCCCAAAACAGCGAAAATGTCAATATAAAGAAATCACTTGACGTTGACTCTGACGGTAACGAGCTATCCCCTGCTCAGGCTGAGTATTTCAAGGACAGCAAGGTGCGTGATGATAACGGCAAAGCGGTCACAAAAAAGAATGGTGAATATGT
>DAVZKM010000196.1:0-3386 GCA_052272245.1 Eubacterium sp. | reverse complement strand
ATTTATCCACAAAAAGCGTAACGGGTGAAATTATGCGATATAATTTATTTTTCATTTGAATTTTTTCTCCTTATAATCATCGAGCAGTTTGATATCACTTGCCTGAAACTCCCTACCGCTCAAATAGGACAGCAAATTATCGTCATTAAATGCAAATTTCAGCTTATAACTGTAAAGTGCCTGACGGTATCTGCCCTCTTCCCTGCCGTATTTACCGTCGCCGTAAAGAGGATGACCGATATGTGCAAGATGCGCCCTGATTTGGTGAGTTCTTCCTGTCAAAAGTTCAATTTCAAGAAGCGATGCGTCGTCATAATAATCAATCACCCTATATTTGGTAATGATTTTTTTAGAGCCTTCAACCTGTTTATCTGTTACCTTGACAAGATTTTTTCTCTCGTCTTTAGTAAGAAATGCAGTCAATGTTTCCTCACTTTTGGGCATTTTACCGTAAACCACGGTTAAGTAATATTTTTCAATCTCTCTTGATTTAATCTTTGCATTGAGAATTTTAAGCGCTTCAAGATTTTTAGCGCCGAGCACAAGACCGCCTGTGTTCCTGTCAATCCTGTTAGCAAGTGACGGAGTAAAGCTTGACGTTTCAGGCGACCACTCCCCTTTTTTGTAAAGATATTTTTTCATCCCGGAAACAAGGTTATCAATGTAGTCCTTACCGTCCGGATGGCACAAAACGCCAACCTTTTTATTGATTATAATAATATTTTCATCTTCATAAACAATATCAAGCTTGTCTGACGCTTTCATAAAATCAAGATGCTTAACCTTTAACTTCAACACATCATCATTAAGATAAAGTTCAAGTAAATCGCCCTCATTAAGCTTTTGGTCATTTGTGCAGCGTTTTTTGTTAACTTTAATATTCTTTTTTCTTATTTCCTTATACATAAGCGACTTGGGAACTGACTCAAAGGTCTTTTCAATAAACCTGTCAACTCTTGTTCCTGCGTCACGCTTGGATATAACAAAACTTTTCATTAATAATCAGTTATTCTTTCTGTTTTTCTTTTCCTCTTCAAGCTCCTGCTTTTCCTTATAGAAAATATTAGCTTTAACGTAAATTTGAATAAAGTCCTTCATAATCTCTGCAAGCTCGCCCTTTTGGTAATTTGCAAGAAGTATTCTTTCGTCATCATCAATAACAAGCGGACCTCTTTCAAAATCGTTAAAAGTAGGCATAAGGGAATATGTATCATTAGTCTTAACAATCGAAATAAGCGTATAATCGGCAGTTGCGTTTACAAAGCCTGTTTTTTTAGTATACTTTTCAATAGTTGAAAGCGGAGAAGAGTCATTGTGCTTTTTAGTGTAACAATAAGAAATAACCTCTTCAACAAAGCTTTCAATTTGGCTGTCGGAATAAGGTGCTTTAAGAAGAACGACCTTATCAATATCCGCAATTGTGTATTTATCGCTTTCGCCGCAAGGAATACCAATCATATTTTCGTTTTTATCAATATATATGCTGATTGTATAAAAATCTTTTTTTGCATCGCTCATATTTACACCTCTGTAAAAATTAGTGATGATATTATACAATAATTTAAGTGAAATTACAACTTTATTTGAAAAAGACGTTTTATAATGATATAATCAAAGAAAAAGCTTAGGAGTGTTAGCTTGAAAAAAGTTTTAATTACAGGCGGTGCAACCGGTATCGGCAAATCGACGGCTATACTTTTCGCACAAAAGGGATATGATGTTTTTGTGACATATAACCAAACTGAGCCTGATTTTGATGCAATTACAAAAATAAAATGCAATTTAGAAAACGAAGAAGATATATTGAATCTGTTTAAAACGGTTAAAAATATTGACATTCTTGTAAACAATGCAGGAATAAGCCTTATTAAGCAAATCAACGACACCACTGCAGAGGAATACGACAAAATAATGAGCGTTAATGCAAGGTCGTATTTTCTTTGTTCAAGAGAAGCAGTTAAGCTTATGCTCAAAAATCACGAGGGCGCAATAGTCAACGTTTCATCGATGTGGGGGCAAACGGGCGCTTCGTGCGAGATTGCATATTCCATGAGCAAGGCAGCGGTTATTGGCTTAACACGTTCGCTTGCAGAGGAACTTGCACCAAGCGGTATAACGGTAAACTGCGTATGTCCCGGAATAATTGACACGAGAATGAACAATATGTTTGACAAAAATGAGCTTGAAAAGGAAGTGCCTTTGGGCAGGCTCGGAACAAGTGAGGAAGTTGCCCAAGCAATTTATCACCTTACGCAAAACAAATATATCACCGCTCAAATTCTCGGCGTAAACGGCGGAATAATATAATAAGCAAAAAAGACGATTGACGTGTAAAATCAATCGTCTTTTTTCTTAAGTTATCGTAAGGTTTGTTGTTTAATGAAAAAATCTATGATATTATAAACTAAGTTATTTGTATAAACCAAAGGAGCAAGGGGTTATGGCAGAGAAAATATTTTTACTTGAGGATGACGCTTATCTTCGTGACGGACTTTTAGAAATGCTGTATGGCAGAGATTACGAAGTCGAAAGCGCCGAAAGTATAAAAAAAGCTGAGAAAATCATTAAAGAAAAGCGCTTTTCCCTGCTTGTTTTTGATGTTATGCTCCCAGACGGTTCTTCATTTGATTTGTGCGAAAGGCTCAGAGCACAGGGAGTGAGCACGCCTATTTTGTTCTTAACTGCCTGCGATGAAGAATACCAAATAGTAAGAGGGCTTGATGCCGGCGGCGACGATTATGTTACAAAACCGTTTAAGCTTTTAGAGCTTCTTTCAAGAATACGAGCGCTTATCAGAAGAAATGCTTCTCAAAATTTTGTAAGCAGTGATTTAGTAATTGACACAAGCAATATGACAGTTAAAAAGGACAATCAAAATATATTTGTCACAAAAACGGAATTTCAAATTCTTTCAATGCTTATAAAAAACAACGGTGCAATAGTCACAAGGTCGACCCTTTTGCAAAGCATTTGGGACGACAGCGGAAATTTTATTGATGACAACACATTATCTGTTCACGTAAGCAGACTTAGAGAGAAAATCGGAGCAGATAAAATTGCAACCGTGCGAGGAATAGGATATCGTTGGGAGGATAATATATGAAAATCATTATCCTTTCAATTTTATGTAGTTTATTGTTTTTGATATCCGTTATTCTTTTAATTCAAAACCGCAAGCTGAAAAGAAGCGCAAAAACTTTGACCGAGAGTATTGATGAATTTAGAAATCAGGGAAAAGCAACGCAAATAAGCCTTTATGATAATGACTTTGCACGACTTCAAAACGCCGTCGGTGACCTTGAAGAATTAGTTAATCTTGAAAAAGGCAAGCTATATAACGAAAACAAGAAAAACGTTCAATTCATATCCGACATATCGCACCAGCT
>DAVZKM010000195.1:0-3442 GCA_052272245.1 Eubacterium sp. | reverse complement strand
GGCGGCCCTTATAGGGCCTGTGCAAACCACCAGTTCAACTGGTGGTTATGATTTTTGTGGTTCTTTATAATAAATCTTATCAATCTATAATCTTGATTTATATATCAAACTAATGTAGAATAGTATAGGGTTTTTATTTTTTGTTTCGGAGGTGAGTGGCATAAATAAGATTTCAAGAGATATTTTTAAAGCAATTCATGAAGGCAAATGGATTGCTGTTGAGTACAGGAACAAACAGCAAAATGTAACAAAATATTGGATTGGAATTAAAAACATAAATCCATATAAAAAATTACTCATTGTTGATGGTCTTAATGTCGCTACATCGGAAATGAAAGAATTGAATTTGTATTATGATTCTATAATTGACGCAAATTTGATTGAAGGTTCATTTTGTAAAATAAATACTAAACTACTTGAGGACATTGAAGAACACGCTTCAAGGTATTCGTTTATTTTTAATAATGTTACAAATTTAAAGCTTCTTGATTATTATAGTGAGTGTAATAAGCTCGATAACACTCCTTATCGCAACGATTATAAACTTATTGATGAACTTGATATTGATGTCATTGGTGAAGGAAATTACAATTTAAGCAATGAACAGTTTGAACATTTAGTAAAAGTTTATAATTATAATGCTAAAAATAAAAATCAAAACAAAATGCCTCGTACGGTCTCTTTGTGTATGAATATATGTAGTATTCATACTAAAAAAGGACTTTATGTACTTGCTTATAAAAAACTTTTGTTTGATGTCAAAAATCGCACCCTTACACAAGATGACGAAGTGTCTGTTTGTCGAGAGTTCACAGTTGACGGTGTAAAGATAAGCGCTCATTGGTTTCTTGATGCAGACGAGTTCCAATTACTTGATAAGTTTGAGGAAAACGCCGAACTTATTAAAGATTTAATTACTAAGAACAACCCTGAATACAACGGCGTTGACGATATGCCATATGTTATGGCTTTATCAAGAGATTTTACAATAAATCTTGATAAAGAGTATGATGCCATTCTTAAAATGTATGAAGATAACACGGTGACATATCCGATTAAAGCTTTTTTTGGTGACTTAACGGCTAAACCAAGGAGAATTAAGAATTATCCTTTGGCTTTATATAATGATAAAGTAAATCTTGACCAACTTTTAGCAATACATAACGGTTTGAAATATCCTGTTTTGTATGTTCAAGGACCTCCGGGAAGTGGAAAAACAAACACCATTCTCAATACAGTTGTTACTGCATTTTTTAATAACAAAAGTGTTTTGATTTCATCGTATAACAACCATCCGGTTGATGAGATTTATCAAAAACTTTCTCATCTTAAATATAAAAGTAATGATATACCGTTCCCGATAATCCGTCTTGGAAACGGGGATAAGCTTAAAGAAGCAATTAAACAGATACGACACTTGTTTGAGATTACCGCATCTATGAAAGTGTTTGATTCGTCATTGAACAGAAAAAAGAACGATGAAGAAAACAAAACCAAAGCCCTAAGTGATTTACTTCGTAAATATGAAGAAAAACTTGATATGAATGAACGAAAAGAAATGATAAGAACAATGATTTCTTCTTCAAACAACTTGACTTTTCTCACGGATTTGCAAGGTGAACAGCTTACCAAAGTAAATAGTGCGCTTAAAGAAATAGGAGAAATTACAGATAACGATATTAAGCCACTAATTACACAAGATAGACTTGAATTGTTAAAGTATTTGAATTTTACTTCAGCTAAGTTTATTAAAAGGTTATCAGAGCCTAAATATGAAGAACTTACTGATATAATATTTACAAAAGACTTAAACGAAGCAGCAAAACAATTAAATCAGTATCTTTCAAATGATGAGAATTTTCAAAAATTTCTCAAGATATTTCCTATTGTTGCAACAACAAATATTTCTGCTCATCGGTTGGGAGAGCCGAAACAATATTTTGATATGGTTATTATGGATGAGGCGAGTCAGTGTAATACTGCGGTAGCACTTGTTCCGATTATCAGAGGCGAACAGCTTTTGCTTGTAGGTGATCCGCAACAGCTAAAACCGGTTATTTTACTTGACGAAAAGAATAATTTGGTTTTAAAAAAGAGATATAATATTACAGATGAATATGATTATAAAAATAAATCTGTTTATCAAACGTTTCTTTCTGCTGATGCTGTCAGTGATGAGGTTTTGCTAAGCTATCATTATAGATGTCATCCGAAGATAATAGAATTTAATAATAAAAAGTACTATAACAACAAGCTTAATGTACAATCTTCCGATAAAGAAAAGCAACCGCTTGAATTTATAGAATGTCATTCAAAAAATGCAACATTGAAAAATACAAGTGAGAGCGAAGCAAGAGAAATTGTTCATTATGTTAAAACTCATCCAGACAAAACGATTGCAGTTATTACACCGTTTGTAAATCAGCGTAATAAAATTCAAGAAGAATTAAATCAAAATGGAATTACTAATGTTGATTGTGGAACAGTTCATGCGTTTCAGGGAGATGAAAAACAAGAAATAATTTTTTCATTAGCACTTACTGATAAGACGCATGAAAAAACATATTCTTGGTTAAAGAACAATAAAGAACTTATAAATGTTGCAACGTCAAGAGCTAAAGAAAAATTAGTTATTGCAGGAGACAAAGATCAACTAAATAGACTTCATCATCCGGGAGATGATGACGATTTGTTTGAATTGTGTAATTATGTTCGATTAAACGGCAAAACAACCGTAACAGAGCGTGTGCCTGAATCAAGAGCACTTGGAATTAAGCCTTACAGCACCGAAACAGAAACAGCATTTTTAGAAACATTAAATCATGCTATAACCGCTATGATGATTACTAAATCAAAATATGTTGTTAAAAAGGAGGTCCCTATTTCGCAGGTGTTCAATTCTTCAAATCAAGTGAACGATTTATTCTATACAGGCAGATTTGACTATATAGTATATGAGCGTGAAGGAAAAGAATTGTTGCCAATTTTTGCGATAGAGCTTGATGGCAATGAGCATACAAATGATGTTAGGGTAATTGAAAGGGATAAAAAGAAGCAGCAAATATGTAATGAACATAATTTTCAGCTTATTCGTGTTCCAAACAACTATGCAAGACGATATAATTATGTAAAAGAAATCTTGTCATCATTCTTTGAAAATTCAAGAAGATAATAGATATTTCAAGTGAAAACGAGCCGAGAGGGGATATCTCTTGGCTCGTTTTTGTGAGTAGTGTGCAAGTTCTTATTGTTTTTTATACCGCTATGCAAAATTCGTATGTAATCGGCTGAAGTTGGTTATTTTTCGTCCAATTTGCACGCTGAAAATGCACAGTTCGTACAGGACACATTACATTAACCATCTGACCGCCGACAGAGCCAGCCTGTTTCGAGGTCAAATCGCCGTTGTAACCCTGTTTCAGGTTTACACCCACTTCAGAAG
>DAVZKM010000194.1:0-3456 GCA_052272245.1 Eubacterium sp. | reverse complement strand
GTAAAGCGGATTGCTCTACGCAGTAGTGGTCGGAGTGACAAGACTTGAACTTGCGGCCCCTAGACCCCCAGTCTAGTGCGCTACCAACTGCGCCACACCCCGATATTATGGTGCGGGTAACAGGACTTGAACCTGCACGGTCTCCCACAAGATCCTAAATCTTGCGTGTCTGCCAATTCCACCATACCCGCATAATTGACTTTGATATATTAACATAACAGAAAAAAAAATTCAATAGATTTTGTCGTTTTTTTATTTTTTTCATATTATATATTACGGCATAAAAGCCGAATATATGAAAGGAAACAACGTAATTATGAGCTGTAACAACAGAAATCTCAGAAATTTAGATACGAATATTTATTCTTCTTCAAACGGTTGCTGCGACACCGATTATGAAGTTAAAATGGTAGAGCGCTTAATACCCTGCTATGTTTATCCTCCACGTCCTATGCCGCCATTTGAACCAATGCCGCAGCCTCCTCAACCACCTATCCCTCCGTTTTTGACTCCGACTGCTGCTTATGCTCTGTTTTATAACAATTCGGCAACAGGCGCAACCTATGCTGCCGGAGAAAACATCGCTTATCAGTCAACTCTATATAATACAGATACTGCGGACATTGTGAATAACAACGGACTTATCACACTTTCGGGCGGCAGAACAGGCAAAGCATATCTTGTAAACTATCAGGTGACAGGCGAAACGGCTAATGAAGCAACATTGGCGCTTGCAATTAACGGCACGGTTGATTCAAACAGCGAAATTGTTCCTAACAGCGCAACAGGAACCTCAAATGGCAGTTATATTGTAAACGTTCCTGCAAACTCAACCTCAACAGTTGCTTTAAGGGTTGTATCGGGCACGGTTACTACCGCATCACCTACTGTCGGTTCGTATTTTTCTGTAATAAGAATAGCTTAAGTCTATTCGGGTATGGTCATACCATACCTTACATAATAAAATATTACAATTAATTAACAATATGATATTATAAGATCAAATAAGGATGGACATGTTCAACACCACGTTAGAAATTCCTTTTACAGCCATAACCGCCGTAGCGATTATAATAAACTGCGTAGTTTTAGGAATAAGTAGGAAAAACATTGACGACGAATTAAGTGAATTTTATTATATTTTTAAATATAACAATAACTAAGAAATCCCGCAAGACAGATTAAACTGCCATTGCGGGATTTTTATCATTTATTCTTAATTTGCTTATAGCGAGCATAGCTTATAGGTTCAACTCTTACATTTTGGTCAATATCGTAAAAATCTTTATATCTTGTTTCCCACATACCGTACCACCTGAAAAGCCTTGGGGTTGTGCCTTCGGTATAATATTCAAGGTATGCAGGATAATGAGGAAGATAGACTGTTTTATTGCCGGATTCAATCTGAGCGCTTACAAAAGAATTTCGCTCATTTTCAAATGCTTTTACTTGAGTATATTTAACAGTATAAAATACAGAACCTATTACCACACCGACAATAACTAAAGCGTATACCGTCTTTTTCACCTTATCGCTATTGGAATAGTTTTGCATAATAAATTTCATCAACTCACACGAATAAAGCATAAACATAACATAAGGCGGATAAAAGCAACGACCTGTTACGGGAGAAACAACGAGAAGCGGAACAATGAGCACGCTTTCTGCCAAAATCGGCATTACCGCCTTAAACGCTCTGTCCTTATCTTCATATGCCACAAGCGGAACAACTATCAAACTGACAATAAAAATCGTTGCTAAAATACATCTGATAACAGTCACTGCGGGAGACGTAAAGGTTCCTACGGGAAAGCGAACATATTCTTTAATAAGAACAAATACTGTATATGCAAAATCAAAAATCACGCAAGAAAACAGAAATCGTTTTTTACCCTTATTTAATTCGAACTGCTTTGATACATTAAGCACTATTGTAAAAAGCATAATGCTTATAAGAATATTAATTAAAGCATTGCTTTCAACCGAACGTGTGCAAACTCTGTCAATACTTTTAATAAGCCAAGAAAAAAAGCTTTCATTTTCCCCTGCCACGCTTCTATAGCTGTCACCACCTGATGAAATAATACCATAGGCTGAATTTGAAAACATTATTGACGCACCGCAAATATTTCCCAAGAAATTCAAAACGTGAACTTTAAAAAAAGTTTTAAACTTTATATAAGAATAAACTATAACGCCTATTGACACAACAACATTCATAATAGTTACGTGTTCCATAAACAGGTTACCGCACAAACCTATAACAAATGAAGTTGGAATAAGCCATTTTCCATATTTCGGCACATCCTTATCAAATATATTTTTTACAATAACAAGATAAAGCAGCGTCAAAGCAATCGGCGGAATATAATTAGCAAGACCTGAAGCCCAAGCCATCGTCTGCCTCAATATATTTGTCGGCATTATAACAAGAAGGAATAGTGCAAAAAGGAAATAAAACAGCTTACCGTCTCCGATATATTTATAAATTAAATAAACAACAGAAAACGAAACGACAGCCATTCCGATTGTTTTTATAAAATTAGATTTAGTCAAAAGTAAAATAAGTAAGTTGCCAAGATATCTGCCGTTATATCCTCTAAAATGAGACGCAAGCCTTTGCGCACCGACAGAAGCGCCCCAAGCCCAATCATCACTGCAAAACGGGATTGTTGACATTATGTAAATAAACCCAAAAAATGCAAATAAAATTACTATTAAATTAATCCATTTTTTCTTCGTCATAATTTAACCTCTCCTATATCCGAGATAGTATAATATCACAAACAAACAAAAAAATAAATAGTAAAATAGTAAAGATTTAGTAAAAAAAACAGCTCAAAAAAGCTAATTTATTTTTTGAGCTGTTAAACGCACTAATTATTTCTATCGTTTATGCATTGATTAATTGCGGTGAAAAGCGACATATTCTTGTGGTTTAAATCATCGCTTGCGTATCTGAATACCATAACACCACCGAGATGATAATCAATTGCAAGCGAAGTTTTATCATAAACAAGCCCATATGAATTGAAATAAGCTTGTTTGCCATCAATCTCTGTCTTATTTGAATATTTACCCAATTTCTTTGCGTAATCTCTGTAATCATACCAATATTCACCCTTGTCTGCAGGTCTGCCGTAAAAAGGAATACCGAGATCAAGCACCTTGCTGTCAAATCCTGCATTGATAAATTTCTCAATTCCTTTTTGAGCACAATCAAAAGAGGAATGGTCACCGTAATTATCAAAAAGGTCATATTCCATCATTTCAACCATATCAACACATTGCATAGCTTCTTTAGAAATACCAATATCCCAATCGCTCATCGCAAGACCAATTTTTTTGCCGCCAAGTTCAGAATCGAGATTAACAAGAAAATTGCTGAAAGCTTTCCAATACTTTGCCTTAATAGGATATTCATAATCAAAAAATACTCCGTTAAGATTATAATCA
>DAVZKM010000193.1:0-3478 GCA_052272245.1 Eubacterium sp. | reverse complement strand
TTCATTTCTTTGGCATCATAATATCGGTACCACGGCCTGCCATATTTGTAGCGATTGTAACAGCGCCGAATTTACCTGCCTGAGCAATGATTTCGGCCTCACGCTCGTGGTTTTTAGCATTAAGCACGTTATGAGGAATGTGCTCTTTTTTAAGCATTTTTGAAAGGAGTTCGCTCTTTTCAATGCTGATTGTACCTGCCAAAACAGGCTGTCCTTTTTCGTGACATTCTTTAATTTTTTCAATTACATTGTGGTATTTGCCACGTTCTGTTTGGAAAATAACGTCAGGATGGTCAATTCTTGCAAGCGGTTTGTTAGTTGGGATTTCAACAACGTCAAGCTTGTAGATTTCTGAAAATTCAGGTGCTTCCGTCGAAGCTGTACCTGTCATACCGGAAAGCTTCTTGTAAAGACGGAAGTAGTTTTGGAAAGTGATTGTAGCAAGAGTTTTGCTCTCGTGTTCAACCTTGACGCCTTCCTTTGCCTCGATAGCCTGATGAAGGCCCTCATTATAACGTCTGCCCTCCATAATACGACCCGTGAACTCATCAACGATTTTAACCTGACCGTCGGTTACAACATAGTCGATATCTCTTCTCATAACGCCGTTGGCCTTGATAGCCTGGTCGATATGGTGGAGGAGAGTTGTATTGTCAATATCCATAAGGTTTTCAACGTGGAAATATTCCTCAGCCTTTTTAACACCGTCCTGAGTAAGTGTTGCAGTCTTAGCCTTTTCGTCAACAATATAGTCGCCGTCATATGTTGATTCCGTATCCTGCTTTTCGTCCATTTTTGCAACCTTAACCATTTTTAAGGTTTTTGCAAAAGCATTAGCCTGACGGTAAAGGTCTGTTGATTGCTCACCCTTACCGCTGATGATAAGGGGAGTACGAGCCTCATCGATAAGGATTGAGTCGACCTCATCGACAATTGCAAAAACATGGCCACGCTGTACTTTTTCTTCCTTATACTGAACCATATTATCACGAAGATAGTCAAAGCCCATCTCGTTATTAGTTCCGTAAGTGATATCTGCGTTATAGGCGTCTTGCCTTTGCTCGTTAGTCTTTTCGTGAATGATAAGACCTACCTTTAAGCCAAGGAATCGATAAAGCTTGCCCATCCATTCGGAGTCACGCTTTGCAAGGTAATCGTTTACGGTTACGATATGAACACCCTCTCCCGTAAGCGCATTAAGGTAAGCCGGAAGGGTAGCAACAAGAGTTTTACCTTCACCTGTTTTCATCTCGGCAATTCTGCCCTGATGAAGAACAATACCGCCGATAATTTGCACAGGGAAATGCTTCATTCCGAGAACACGCCAAGCGCCTTCACGGCAAACAGCAAATGCGTCCGGCAAAATATCGTCAAGTGTTTCGCCGTTTGCAAGCCTGCCCTTAAGAATTTCGGTTTGAGAGGTAAGTTCTTTATCGTCCATAGCCGCATACTTGTCCTCTAAAGCAAGAACCTTGTCGGCAGTTTTTTTAACTCTTTTAACCTCTTTTTTAGAGTAATCGCCAAAAATGGCTGTAACAAATTTATTTGCCATAATTTACACCTCATTAATTAGTACGATTGCCATTATAACACGAATGGCAATCAATGTCACTAATTATTTTAAATAAATTATATAATATATGTTAATTATATTTATTTTTGCTTATTTTCCAAAAATTGCTTTGATTGAACTGAGCGCTCCGCCGGATACCGCATCTTCTGACGTATCGTCAAAGGTAAGCTTGAGATTTTTGCTTCCTTGCTCAATATTAAGAGTGATGTCAACACCGTTTTCTTCCATTTGAGCGTCGGCGATTTTTTCTTTGAGTTGAGCAAGCCTGGAGTCAAGAAAAGTATCGTCGCTAAGCTTTGTAAGAAGTTGAAAAGAGGAATAATCCTTTTTAAGCTCGTTTGCAAAATCGGACGCACCCTGTGCCAAATCTTTATTTTTAACCGTGATTGTAACAGTCTTTTTGTCAAGGTCAATGCTTTTTATTTCATAATCGATATTTTCAAAAATCGCCTGACCGAGCTGCTTGATTTGTTCGTGCTTTTCGGCATAGCCGCTGATTGTGTTAAGGGTAGATGAGTCGACGTATTTTTGAAGCGTATCCGTATCAAATTCTTTAAGCGCCGTAAAAGCCGTGTCTACCGTTTTTGTGACATTTTTTTCTGTCATAGCATTTGACGAGCAGGCTGTGAAGCTTACAAGCATAAATGCAAGGCATAATAAAATACTTAATAATTTTTTCATAATGATTACCGTCCGTATAAAAATATTTGTTGACATAAAGCATAATTAAATGTACCATATGTGACATCTGTAAAATTATATGATGTTTGCCTTATGCATATTTCTTGTTATTATATATAAAAAAAACAAAAATGGCAATAATAATTAAAATTGTTATAAAAAAATTGCATAATTAGAATATATGTGGTATAATCACTTAGGTTATCCACATTATATGGTTTAAATTAATTTTAAAAATGTGATGAATGGAATGTTAAACAGATGAAAGAGAAGTTTAAAAAGATTTTTGCACCGACAAGGTTTAAACGGCTTTTTGATATAGTTGTATCGTTTTTCGCACTGATAATTTTGTCACCGCTGTTTTTGGTGATTTGCATTGCGAATTTGCTTACGCCTAATACGAGCGTATTTTTCTCCCACGAGAGAAGAGGAAGAAAGGGCAAGCCGTTTAAAATTTATAAATTTCAAACTATGAAAAACAATACGCCAAACGTTGCAACGGGCGATTTGGAAAATCCGGAGCAGTATATTACAAAGGTCGGAAAGTTTTTAAGAAAAACAAGTCTTGATGAACTTCCGCAGCTTTGGAATATTCTTAAAGGCGATATGAGTTTTGTCGGTCCGAGACCGCTTATTTCAAGTGAAATGAGGGCTCACAGGCTAAGGCTTGAGTATGGCGTGTATCGTTTCAGACCGGGGCTTACGGGGCTTGCGCAAATCAACGGCCGAGATGAAATTTCGCTTATGAAGAAAATGAAATATGACAAGATTTATTGTGACAATTGGTCGATTAAGCTTGACTTGGTAATTTTGCTTAAGAGCGTAGGTGTTGCGCTTAAGCAGGAGGGTTATCAAGAGGGCAAGTGGCACCGCAGATAAAAAATTAAACGGAGAACGATTTATGGAAAGAAACTTTATTGACGGATATACGGAATGGCAGTCAAATCCTGAAATTGTGGGTGTTAATAAGCTTCCGCAACATGCTACATTTATGCCTTATGAAAATTTTGACGAGGCTAAAAGAGCGGATAGGTTTTCATCAAGCCGTTTTAAGCTTTTAAACGGAAAATGGAAATTTAAGCTTTATAAAAATTATGCTTACAGACCGAGTGATTTTGCTCAACCTCATTATGATACTCATAATTGGGACACTATTAAGGTCCCGGGTTCTTGGCAGATGCAGGGTTATGACCAGGCGCAGTATTGCAATGTTCGTTACCATTG
>DAVZKM010000192.1:0-3491 GCA_052272245.1 Eubacterium sp. | reverse complement strand
ATTGCCAAATCTGTTTTTTGGGGCGTTGCAAGAAAAGTATTGACAAAATAATCTCTTGCCGCTTTTTCACCCATTTCGTCAGCTATGCGATGCATAAGTTTAGCGGGACGAACGCCGAAAAGGATACCCCATGGCGGTTTAAAACCGGTAAGTTCGCTTAAAACATTATAAAGCAGAACAGACATCTCGGTTTGAGCGTCCTCCCCATCTTTTAAAATATGCGTTTTAGATATACTTTTGTCAAAAAGACCGGCGCAAACGGAAAATTCATTACCCTGCGCCTTAGTTTCCACCTCAATATCATCCTCGCCATAGTCTTTAATCTTCTCCCAAGGGAAAAAAACGGTGCAAAGATTTTTCATATCATATATAAAATCGTGGTTAATTACTTTTAAAATCATAAATTATGCCCTGTTCAAAAACGGATTATTTGCACGTTCAAAATCAAGCGTAGACTGACGGTCGTGACCGGGATAAACGATTAGATTTCCGTCAAGAGAAGCGATTTTTTTTAGACTTTTAACAATTTCAAGCGGTGAGCCACCGGGAAAATCAGTTCTGCCGCAAGAACAGAAGAACATAGTGTCCCCTGTAAATATTTTGCCATCGCACATATAGCAAAAGCCACCTTTGGTATGCCCCGGAGTTGCAATACACTTGATTTCACTTTCGCCCAAAGTGATAACGTCACCGTCAGAAATCAAAATATCAGCCTCGGTATTATTCTGCACACCGCCGCAAAATGCCGCAAGGCTTAACTTTGACGAGGCAAGCATAGGCTCATCCTCTTTTGAAATCACAACCTTAGCGCCTGTTTTTGCTTTAACAGCTTTAACTCCGCTTATATGATCAAAGTGCCCGTGGGTAAGCAAAATATATTCAAGGTTGGCGTCCTTAATAAAATTCATCATTTTATCGCTGTCCTCTGTGCAATCGACAAGTGCGCTTTTATGAGTTTTTTCATCTGTAATAAGATAGCAATTATTTTCAATAGGGCCGAATGTAGCCGATTTAACACTTAGCATTATTTTAATTCCTCGCTGTCTAAAATTATGGTAACCGGGCCGTCGTTTAATAAGTCAACCTTCATATCAGCGCCGAAAATTCCTTTTTTAACGGATTTCACACCTGATTTTTCAAGTTCATGCGCAACATATTCATAAAGCAAATTTGCCTCATCTGGCGGTGCGGATTTTATAAAACTCGGTCGCCTGCCGTGTGAGCAATCTGCGCAGAGGGTAAACTGAGATACAAGAAGAATTTCACCGAACACATCAAGAAGCGATAAATTCATTTTGCCGTTTTCATCTTCAAAAATTCTCAAAACAGGGATTTTTTTAATAAGTTTATCAGCATCCTCCCTGGTGTCACCATCCATAACGCCGAGTAAAATCATAAAGCCGTTATCTATTTTGCTTATCAGTTTTCCGTCAACGGTGACAGAGGAATGTTTTACTCTTTGAATTACTGCTTTCATAAATTAAAATGCCGACCTTTCTATATGATAAACGCCCTCAATTTTACGAAGTGATTTTTCGATAGAATCGAGATGTTCCTTTGAATTGACCGTAATGGTCATAGTAGTTAAGCAATTGCCCTCGCTGATAGGACGGGCATTAATAGAATGAATTTTAACGTGAGATGCAGCCATACAAGTGGTTATATCAAGTACTACTCCATCACGGTCTATAGCATAAACGTCGATTGTTGAACGAGCGTCAACTTTAACATTATTGTCCCAATGAGCATTAACCCAACGTTCAGGCTCAGGACAATTCTTCAAATCATCCGGTACGTTTACACAGTCCTTTCTGTGAATTGTAAGCCCTGTTCCACGATTAATAAAACCGACAATTTCCTCACCCGGGATAGGAGAACAGCAGCGTGCCATTTTAATAAGGCAATTATCTATTCCCTCAACCACAACACCTGAGCTGTCCTTAGAAGTGCGAGGCTTATCAAGAGTATTTGTTGTTGCAACGTCAGGCTTAGGAGGTTCTTCCTTTTGTACTCGCCAATTGCGGTTAAATTCGTCCTTAATACCGGGCATAAGACGGGTAATCAGTATTCCGCCATATCCGACAGCGGCATAGAAATCGTCTATATTTGTAAAATGCTGCCTTTCAGCAATGCGATTGACGAATTTAATATATTCCTCACTATCCTCAAAGCGGATAAAGTTTCGCCTAAGCTCACGCTCAACTTCAGCCTTACCCTGAACAATATTTTCGTCACGCTTTTCCTTTTTAAACCAAGAGCGGATTTTACTTCTTGCCTCGCCTGTTGTAACAATCTTAAGCCAATCACGACTTGGACCCTTGCCCTGCGCATTAGAAGTCAAAACCTCAACAATTTCACCCGTTTTAACCTTATAATCAAGGTGAACTATTTTGCCATTCACCTTAGCGCCGACCATTTTATTACCGACAGCAGAATGAATTGCATAAGCAAAATCAATAACCGTTGCCCCTTTAGGAAGTGCTTTTACATCGCCACGAGGAGTAAATACATAAACCTCATCGCTTGACAAATCGCCTTTAATTGTTGTAACAAGCTCCTCAGGTGTATCGGTTTCGTCGCCATGTTCAATCATACGGTGAATCCACTCAAGTCGGGAGTCAATACTGTCCTTACCTCCCCTGCCGAGCTTATATTTCCAGTGAGCGGCGATACCGTATTCAGCAGTGCGATGCATATCCCATGTACGAATTTGAATTTCAAACGGAATGCCCTTATCTGAAAGTACAGTTGTGTGAAGCGACTGATACATATTAGGCTTAGGCATTGAAATATAATCCTTAAACCTGCCCGGAAGCGGTTTAAACATATCGTGAACAATGCCAAGCGCATTATAACAATCAATCATTGTATCGACAATGATTCTTACTGCATAGATATCAAAAATCTGTTCAAAATCCTTACCCTTGATATAAACCTTACGAAAAATTCCGTGAACTGATTTAACACGGGAAGTAATCTGAACGTGTTTCATAACAGGGGTAATCTTATCGCTTATTTGCTTTGTTATATCGGCAAGAAATTTTTCGCCCTGCTCTTTTTTCATAGATAAGTTTTTTTCAATTTCCTTATATGCAATAGGGTCAAGATAATAAATTGCCAAATCCTCAAGTTCTTCCTTAATAGGACGGATACCTAAGCGGTGAGCAATAGGAGCATAAATTTCAAGCGTTTCAAGGCTTTTTTCCCTTTGCTTATAAGGCGGCATATGCTGCAAAGTACGCATATTATGAAGTCTGTCACAAAGTTTGATGATGATAACCCGAACGTCCTCATTCATTGCAATAAACATTTTTCTTATATTCTCTGCCTGTACTTCTTCCCTTGTAGAAAGCGGAATTTGACCAAGTTTAGTTACACCGTCAACAAGAAGTGCGACCTCGTCGCCGAACTCCCGTCTGATATAATCAAGGTCATACTGCGTATCCTCAACCACGTCATGCAAAAGCGCACCCACAATACACTCATTGTCC
>DAVZKM010000191.1:0-3499 GCA_052272245.1 Eubacterium sp. | reverse complement strand
GAACGTCCTCGTACCGCCCCTCGAACGGCTCGCACTTCCACCGCGTCTTGTCCCCGAAGAGCTGGTTCCACGTCACGATGGTCGTCTCCTTCAGAGAAAATCCATCGTCTGTTATATCGGTAACAATCATACCAATCTCGTCAAGATGAGCGTCAAGCAAATAATGATAGCCGCAACCAAATGTGCAATAAACATTATTCATAGAATCTATGCTTACCTCGCCGTATTTTTTTAGCACATCCTTTAAAAGCACAGCAATATTTTTTTCTTCACCCGACACACCGACGGTTGACGTTAGTATTTTTAATAATTCTACTGTATTATCCATTAATCCTCAAATCCATTTACAAGCTCTTTAAATTTTCTGCCTCTGTATTCAAATGTTTTAAATTGGTCAAATGCCGGGCAAGCAGGGCAAAGTGACACTATATCACCCTTTTGAGCAACTTTCTTAGCTTCATCAAGAGCATTTTCCAAAACATCTGTTTTTATTATTTTAAGTCCCGACTCGTTATATCCGGCAAATGAAGTAATGGTATCATAAATCTTGCCGGCAGTTGCACCGTTTAATACAAGAACTTTAACATACTTTAATATGTCGGGCACCATTTCGCTCATATCGTTTCCCTTGTCCGAGCCGCCCATAATAACAATAATTTTCTTTCCAAATGCCCTTAAGCCACTGATAACACGTGAAGGAGAAGTCGCAATTGAGTCATTATAATATTTAACGCCGTCAAATTCTCTTACAAATTCAATTCTGTGCTCTACTCCGCCAAAGCTTTTGGCAATCCTGTCATAAACAGAGATATCAACAAGACCCCAAGTGGCTGAAATTGCAGCACAATAATTTTCAATATTATGAGTACCGGGAATTGAAATATCAGAACTATTCATAATAAAGTTTTCATTACCGTTATCATTATAAATAATTTCGCCGTTATCATTCATATAGCAGCCGTTTTCTACCTTATGCTTGATTGAAAATTCGGCAAGCTTGCCCCTGACATCATATCTCATATCGTGGTAAACTCTGTTACCGATTGAATAATCGCAGTCAGCATTTAAAACTGTACGGCAATTGCTGTTTTGATAGATTAAAATATTTCTCTTTGCATCAACATATTCATCAAGATTTACATGGTGGTCTTGGTGAGTACATTCAATATTAGTAACGACTGCAACATCGGGAGTGTCTTTCATATTACCCATAGTTAAAAGCTGAAATGATGAAAGTTCAACAACCGCAATATCGTTTTCGGTAATAGTCTCAAGTTCGGGCATAAGCGCCTTTCCGATATTACCGCCTAAATATATTTTTTTGCCCTGTTCTTCAAGGAATTTAGAAATAAGAGTTGTTGTTGTTGTTTTACCGTTAGAGCCGGTAACAGCAATAATTTTAGACGGGCAAAGTTTAAAGAAAACCTCCATCTCCGTTGTTACCCTTTGTCCTCTTTCAATGCATTCACCTATCCATGGATTTTGAAAAGGCAAAATACCGTGAGAACGAAAAACGAGGTCCATCTGTGGTAAGATATCAAGATAATTTTCACCCAAAGAAAAATGAACACCAAGCGACTCAAGTTCATCGGAAATATCCTTGCCGATATACTCCCTATTTCTCTTATCACAGGCATAAACTTCTATCCCAAGCTTCGCTAAAAACTTAGCGCAAGGAATATTTGCAACTCCCATACCTACAAAGGCAACCTTTTTACCTTTTAATGCATCAAAATATTTTTTTGCTTTATCATTCATAATTTTTCATCTCCGATTAATGAATATAAAAATCACCGTTATTAAAGTCCTTTAAGGTGAATTTTTCTGTCTTTTTCTCGAGCTCTCTTTGATAAGGCAGCTTTTCTTTATGTATAAATTTATCCTTAATAGGCATTTCGCAGTTCATTACAAAATTAGCAATCTGAGTTTTGTTTTTATTTTCTTCTCTTCCCTGGAAGTAAACATTGCCTGTGTCGGTTTCATCAATCGCAAGTGCAATTTTCATTTGACCTTTTCTGCCGAGCGGAGTAATCATTTTGCCGATTTCAATCGCATCATCACAAGCAGTATCTGTAATAAAGCAAAGTACACCGTTGCCTTTTCTTCTAAAAAGATTTGAAGTTAAATCATAAATCATTTCATCAAGATAAGCTAAAATGTCATTTTTATCTACTTTTTCAACGCTTACAATATAAAAAAAATTATTGCCTTTAATTGCTCTAACATCAAATGAAAAATCCTTGACCTCAACAAGTTTACTCATTTTATAGCCGTTATTTTCTAAATCATCGGCAATTGCATTGCACCTTTGTTCAATGCTTTCTTTATCACGAGAATTAATATAATATCCTGCGTCTTCAAGTTCGTTTTCAACATCCTTCAAAAATGCTTCAACCTTACCGTATTTAGAATAATACAAAAAGATAACAACAAGGTTGATAATAACAAGAATATCGCAAGCGTAGTTTACGGCAACAGCAAGCGTTTCGTTAAACGATTTTACATACGGTTGCGCACCGATATAAACAAAAATAAATACTACACTGAATATTACAAGACCTTTTAAGAACTTATAAAAATTTTTTTGTTTTTTTCTTACTTCTCTCATTTAATCATTTCCTTAAACTGTTCTTCGTTTATAACTTCTAATCCAAGGCTATTTGCTTTATCAAGCTTAGAGCCGGCTTCATCGCCTGCCAAAATATAGGTCGTTTTTTTAGAAACAGATGACGATACTTTGCCGCCGAATGATTCAATAATTTTTGACGCTTCAGAGCGCTTTAATGTGTGCAAAGTGCCCGTCAACACAAATGTCATACCCTCAAATCTGTTATCTTTAATAACATTTGCGCAAATCATATTCACTCCGGCTTCTTTTAGCTTTTCAATAAGTTCTTTTGATGAGTCGCTTTCAAAAAATTCAACAACGCTTTGTGCCATAACAACACCGAAGCCGTCAATTTCGAGAATATCATCAATACTTGCATTTATAATAGCGTCAATATTTTTGAAATGGTCAGCCAAAAGCTTGCCTGCCTTAGCACCGATATGACGAATACCTAAAGCAAATATAAGTTTTGACAAATCATTTTTCTTAGAATTATTTACAGAATTAATTATATTTTTTGCACTTGTTTCCTTAAAGCCTTCAAGGCTAACGATTTTATCGATGTCAAGATTGTAAATATCATAGGTTTTATTAATCATTCCCTCATTGACAAATGTTTCTATAATTGCAGGGCCCAAGCCTTCAATGTCCATAGCATCTCTTGAACAGAAATGAATAAGGTTTCTTAAAAGTTGAGCCGGACATTCGGGATTAATGCATCTGATTGCTGCTTCGTCCTCATCACGATAAACTCTTTCACCGCAAGATGGACAAACCTCAGGAAATTTGAACACGTTTTCAGCATTATGTTCATAAACGCATAAAACTTCAGGTATAATATCGCCGGCTTTACGAACGGTTACAACATCGCCTATGCCTATACCTTTTTCG
>DAVZKM010000190.1:0-3520 GCA_052272245.1 Eubacterium sp. | reverse complement strand
GAATAAACATCACTGCCGCTTTGGTCAACCTTGTCAATTTTAGATGAATTTTTGCCGGCAACAGCAGTTGTTGCCTCTTCCGGCGGTTTAACACCTGAAATGACAGCCTGAATTTCGTTTTCAACCTGTTCAATTAAAGAGCTGTCCTCATTTCTAAACTCGGTATATTGCTTATTCTGCGACGTAAGCTCTGCCAACAACTTATCGCTTTCAGCCCTGTCTGTCGCAAGAGAAGCCTTTTTATTTGCTATTGAGTTACTGTTTTGTTCAATACTCTTTTGCTTTGATGAAAGTTGTTTTTTCTGAGAATCAAGCTCAGACTTTTTCTTATCATATGCCGCTTTTTTATCTGCAAGGCCGTTCTTTTTATTTGTAACCTCCGCCATTTTGGAGTTTACCTCTTTAAGCAAGGCAGAATCGCTTTTTGAAACAGTTTTAATCATTTCATATCTTGTCAAAAAGCTCGAAATATCCTTGCAAGTCAAAAGTGCAGTGAAAATATTGCAGCTTCCACTCATATACATAGCTTTAAGCCTGAAGCAATATGCATTATAAACCGTTTGAAATTCGCTGTAAAGCGCATCATATTCTGCCTGCGCCTTGTCAACCTCGGCTTGAAGCATATCAACCTGCTTTTGATTTGAATCAATCTTCTTTTCAAGCGCCTTTTTTTCCTCTTGGATTTTTTGATTTTTGTTTTCAAGAAGCGTAAGCTGCTCGTTTATGTAGCCGATTTTTTGGTCAAGAGTATCGATATATTCCTCTGTAACCTTAGAGCTTTTTTCAAGTTCCTTAAGCTTAGCGTCAGTTTTTTCAAGATTTTTTTCAAGCTCTGCCTGCTGCTCTCTAAGCTTCTTCTCAGCCTCCTTGGCACTCATTGTTGTGCCGCTTGTGGAGGTGGAATTTTCATTATGAGCCGCCGTGGTCTGCATTTGCGCTTGCGCAGACTGTGTTGTTGTCTGTGCGGCAAATGCCGTTGTGCCCGACATATTGCAAACAAGCATTGCCCCTGCCAAGGCTAATGATAATATTTTTTTATTCACGTTTCACATTCCCTTAAAATAAATATATATCTATTATATACCATTATCACGGTAAATAAAAGGTTGGATTTACACAATCATCATAATTTGCGCTCGGAGTTCTTACCTCAAAGTGACAATGCGGACCTGTCGAATTGCCCGTTGAGCCGCTCCAAGCTATTTGCTGTCCCTTTTTAACCTTTTCTCCTGCGCTTACACACCTTGAATTGTTATGGGCATACAAAGTGTAAACATAGTTTCCGGCAGAATCCTTTTTATCGTGCATAATCACAATATATCTGCCGTAGCTTCTGTATGTTCCGTCGGAATTGGTTAAGTCTTTTGAAATAATAACAATTCCCGATTCAGCCGCAACAACTTTTGAGTTTAGAGCACAGGAGAAATCGACGCCCGTATGACCTGTATAGCCTGCACTGCCGTATCCGCACGTAATTCTCGTCTGGCTCGGAACAGGATATGTCATCCTAAGCCTGCCGCTGTTATCTTCTTCTGTAGTTGTCGTATGCTTTGTTGTTGACGTTGCACCGCCGTTACCACCCTCGTCAGATTTTTTGGTAGTCGTGGTTGTGGCTTTTGTGGTTGTTGTCTTTTTCTTTTCAGCCTCAAGCTTCTTTTTATAAGCCTCTGCCGCCTTTGCAATCTCTGCATTAACTGCGTCAAGCTCCGCCTGGTCCTGATTTCTGTATTCGCTGAAAGTCTGCTTTTGCTCGTCAAGCTGTTTCAAAAGCTTGTCTGACTCACTTTTTTGACTTTGATAAGCGTCCTGCTTCTCGGAATAATCCTGCTGCTGAGTTTCAAGAGTTGAAATAGAGGTTGTCAAATTCTGCTGTGTTGTTTTAAGCACAACTTGGTCATTTTGAAGAGTGGTCTGCTTATCCTGCATTTCAAGTTTCGTTTTTGAAAGCTCGCTTGCCTGCGACTGAACAGACTGCAAAAGCTCCTTATCACACTTCGACACACGTTTAATCATTTCATATCTTGTAAGAAGAGTTGAAATATCCGGTGAGGTGAGAAGCATTGCTATTGTGCTTGTTTCGCCGCTGACATAAATTGCACGGATACGCTGATAATAAAGTGTTAAGCTTTGGCTGAACGTTTGCTCAAGCTGTGCATTTTTCACTTCTAAATTTGCAACATCCGTTGTAAGCTCGGCAATCTGCGCCTCATTATCCTTATACTGCTGCTGCAAATTATCAATCTTTTTCTTTGAAGATTCAATCTTATTTTCAGAATATTCAAGCTGTTTTTTCAAATAAGAAATTTTTTCGTCAAGCGCATTGATATATTCCTCGGTTTCCTTCGATTCCTTACCGAGAGAAGAAAGCTTTGAATCAAGTTCCTTAATTTTTTGCTCGATTGCCGCCTGCTTTTCCTCTGCCGTCATACCGGCATATTCATCAGATTGAGAATTGCCTGTTGCAAGCGCAACAATATGAGCAGGGCAAGCCGCAAAAAAGGCAGCAGCCAACAAAACAGCTAAAATTTTAGTTAAAAAACTCTTCTGTTTCATTGGCTACACCCCTTAGTATATCAAAATATTAAAATTATAAATAGTTATTAGGATTAACTCTGCTGCCGTTTACACGAACTTCAAAATGGCAATGCGGACCTGTTGAATTACCTGTTGAACCGCTGTGAGCAATAACCTGACCTCTCGATACCTTATCTCCTACTTTTACATCAATGCTTGAATTATGAGCATAAAGCGTTGAAAGTCCGTTGCCGTGGTCAACAATTATGTATCTGCCATAACTGTAATTAAGATATTTAACAAGAATAACTTTACCCGAAGCCGCCGCATATACATTTGAGCCTGTTCTTACCGGGAAGTCAATACCGCCGTGGTACCCGCCCGACGAGTAGTTAGGATAACCTGCCGATACCGTTCTTGAATCCGTCGGATAACCAAGCTCACCCGAACCGCTGCCCGTTGAGCCTGAGATTGAGCCGCTTCCTCTTGAAGCGGAAGCAATTGCCGCACGAATTTCGCTTTCAACCTGCTCAAGCTGCGCCTGATTGGTTTCAATAAGCTCCTTATACTCGCTTGACTGGCTTGAAAGGCTTTTCATAACCTCGTTACACTCTGCAACCTCGGCATCAAGCTCGCTTTTTGATGAATCAATCTCATCAATACTTGACTGAAGCTCCTTCTTGTTAGATTCAAGCTGCTGCTTGTCGTTAGTTAATTCGTTTCGTTTTTCTTCAAGCTTTTTCTTTTCCTTCTCGATTTCCTCCATCTTTGTCATAAGCTCATCAAGAATTGCGCTGTCTTGCTGAGATACCGACTTAACCATCTGAGCACGTGTAAGCATTGAACTTACATCCTTACAAGTCAAAAGCACCTCGAGAGTAGAGGCAGAGCCTGATATATACATTGCACGAAGCCTTTGGCAATAAACCTGATAGGTCTGGTCAAATTCAGCCTGCTTTTGGTCAATTTTTGCCTGAGCGTCTGCAATATCCTGTTCTGTTTGCGT
>DAVZKM010000189.1:0-3534 GCA_052272245.1 Eubacterium sp. | reverse complement strand
TGGCATGCAACACCGACTGCTGCAACGCTTGTTGAATCAAAAACATCCTGCGAAAGGCAAATTTCTTTATTCTTAGGGTCATAGTAATCGGTAAGCGTGCCGGCAATTTTCTTGATTTTAACGTCTGTGATACCGTTGTTCATAAGAAGCTCGTAAGCGGCTTGAGCACCTGTCATACCACGTCTGTTTCTGAATTTAGAATATTTTGAAAAAGAAGTTTTAACCTTAATCTGGCAATATGTTGCAAAGATAAAAACAGGAATCATAATAAATCCTGTTAAATAATAAGCAAGATAACTACCCATAAATATCATTCTCCCAGTATTGTACCGACAGGAACATTATTTCCTGCCAAAAACGATTTAGTGTCCATTCGTTTCTTACCGTCAGGCTGAAGTTCGAGAATTTCAACACATCTTCCGTCACCGCAACTTACAATAAGCTTTTTGTTATTATCTATAATTTCTCCGGCTTTACCGCCCGAGATGTCAGATAAAACAGTTTTGTGAATTTTAATATTTTTGTTATTTAATGTTGTTTGAGCACAAGGCCACGTTTGAAGGCCTCTTACTAAATTGTGAACTTCAAATGCCGTTTTATTCCAATCAATAGAGCTTAAAGCTTTGGTAATTTTTTGAGCATATGAGGTGTCATTTTCACATTGCGATACAGGATTAATGCTGCCTTTTTCAATATCTGCAAGTGATTCAATCAAAGCGTCTGCGCCGATAAGCGATAATTTGTCAAAAAGTTCCTCGCTTGTTTCATTAACTTCAATGTTTGTTTTCTTTACAAGAAGTATGTCACCGGTATCAAGTCCTTCGTCCATTTGCATTATAGTAACTCCTGTTTCCTTGTCGCCGTTTATAACGGACCATTGAATAGGAGCAGCACCACGATATTTAGGCAAAAGCGATGCGTGAACATTGATACATCCGTATTTTGCAGCTTCAAGTACACGTTTAGGTAAAATCTTGCCATACGCTACAACAACGATAATATCTGCATTCATATCCTCTATTCGCTTAATAATATCATCATCTTTAAGCGAATTAGGTTGAAAAACGTCGATATTATGTTCATTAGCACATTTCTTTACAGCCGGCGGTGTTAAGATTTGCTTTCTTCCTACAGGTTTATCCGGTTGAGAAAAAACAGCAATAACATTATGTTTTTCAATTAATTTTACTAAACAAGGCACAGCAAATTCCGGTGTACCCATAAAAACTACTCTCATAATTATCTCCGTTACTGTGTTTCAAGTTCGCCTACTACGTGGGATGTGAATAAAATTCCGTCAAGGTGATCAATTTCGTGGCAGAATGCACGAGCCTTCAAGCCTTCGCCGGTAAATACCTGCCATTTGCCGTTTCTGTCCTGTGCCTTCACCTGTACTTTCATAGGGCGAACGGTTACTCCGTACTTGCCCGGTAACGAAAGGCATCCTTCAGACTCCCTTTGTTCCCCTTCTCTCATAGTGATTTCAGGGTTTACAAGTTCGATCGGGCCGTCACCGATATCTATAACAACAACTCTTTTTAACATTCCGACTTGAACAGCAGCAAGCCCTACACCGTTTGCTTGATACATTGTTTCAAGCATATCATCAATAAGAATTGCAAGTCTGTCGTCAAATTTTTCAATTTTGCGGCTTGTTTTATTTAAGATCGGATCTCCTAACTTTACTATATTTCTTAAAGCCATTATAATTCTCCTAATTCAAGTCATAAGGGTTAAGATCTAAAGAAACCGTAACTTCCTTATATTCTTTAATTTTACTGATATTCTTTTGAATAACGTTAAACATATTGCGAATATTTTTTGAATTTTTACATTTAACGGATAATCTGTATCTAAAATTATTATTTAGTTTTGCAATTTTGGCAGCGCTCGGTCCGAGAACAATTATCTTTTGTTTGCAGTTCTCGTTTTCTTCAATTAAAAGTTCAAAAAACTTTTTAGCACACATAGCAACCTTGTTTTCATTTTCACCTATAAATGAAACTGAAATAATATCACAGTAAGGTGGATATATTAAAAGCCGCCTTAGTTCAATTTCATTATTATAAAAACTCTTAAAATCTTGTTTAGCTGCATATTCTAAAGTTTGATTATATGGATTAATTGTTTGAATAACAGCTTTACCGTTGCCGTCACGTCTTCCGCTTCTGCCAACAACCTGTGTTATCAAATCGAAACAACGTTCAGCGCTGTTGTAACTTTCATCATAAAGTGAATTGTCAGCATTAACAACGCCCACAAGAGTTACGTCGTCAAAATCAAGCCCCTTTGCTACCATTTGAGTACCAATCATAATATCGTATTCGTGATTTGCAAAGGCGTTAAAAAATTTTTCATGACTAAACTTGCCGGATGTTGTATCGGCGTCCATTCTGAGTATTCTTGCATTTGGAAAAAGATATGAAAGTTCATCCTCAATTTTCTGAGTACCGTAGCCGCTGTATCGTATGTTTTCACTGTGACATTCGGGGCAAACATTATCAAGCAATTTAGTGTATCCGCAATAATGGCATGTCAAACGGTTATTTGTGCTGTGATATGTAAGCGAAATTGAACAATTTGGACAAGTAATAACATGACCGCAATCATTACAAGCGATAAAGGTATTATAACCTCTTCTGTTAATAAGCAAAATTGCCTGTTTGCCATTGTCAATGGTTTCAGATATTAATTCCTTTAGTTTTGAAGAAATCGGTGATTTGTTACCGTTTTTCATTTCTTGCTTCATGTCAACAGTAATTACGTGTGGCAGTTTTGCATCTCCAAAGCGTTCATTAAGCTCACAAAGAACATATTTGCCCTTAAGTGCATTGGAATATGTTTCAAGTGAAGGGGTAGCGGAAGTCATCAAAAATAAAGCCTTGTTATATTTACATCTAAAATGTGCAACATCCTTAGTATTATACTTTGGTGTACGCTCACTTTTATAAGTATTTTCCTGTTCCTCGTCCATAATAATCAAACCGATATTATGCAGAGGAGCAAAAACAGCACTCCTTGTGCCGATAACAATTTTTGCTTCTCCCCTGTCAGCTCTTTTGTATTCGTCGTTTCTTTCTCCAAGCGATAAACCGCTGTGAAAAACCGCAACCTTATCACCGTATCTTGCGTGAAATATCGAAAGAACTTGCGGTGTAAGACTTATTTCAGGAACAAGAACTATAACGTCCCTATCGTTTTCAAGTGCTTTATCAATAAGTTTTAAATAAACCTGCGTTTTACCGCTGCCGGTTACGCCGTATAAAAGACCGCTTCCGCCTCCGTTTAAAAGCATATTACTATAAGTATCGTATGCATTTGATTGTTCAGAAGTCAACTCGATTTTTTTTTGCTCTTTAACTTCAATATATTTATAAGGATTACGGTATATTTCCTTGTCAAAAATAGATATAACGCCGTATTTTTCCAGATTTTTTAAAACAGAAATGCCTACACTGCAAAGCTCACAAATTTCTGAAACAGACGCTGTGTTGACGTCAAAAAGCAAATCAACAACACTTCTTTGCTTTAGCG
>DAVZKM010000188.1:0-3553 GCA_052272245.1 Eubacterium sp. | reverse complement strand
CTGCCCACGCAAGATGAAAGAAAGCGTCATATTTTTCACCATTTTCATTTTGAAAATCCGCCATTTCGTCAAGCGAGCAATATGCAATTTTAACAAGAGGGCTTGAAGGAATTTTATTAACCCTGCCGCCCCTGCGAGCTAAAACGAGTGTTTCAACATTTTCGCTTATGAGTTTATTAACAAGTGCCGTACCGACTGCACCGGTAGCGCCCGTAACAATAGCTTTTTTCATAATTGTATCACTCCTGTGACGAAACATAAATATAATATAATTGTTTTGTGTGAGCTTCATCAATATTTATAGCAGTATAAAGAGCAGACTTATATCATTTTATCTCTATACTGTTCTTTTTTAACAATGAGTTCAACACAATTTATTCACTTTCGTTTTCTTCCTTTTTCTTAGCTCTGAATGCCCAAAATTTATTAAGCACGAAGTTAAGCGGAATTGTAATCAAAAGATTGAGAATCGGAGCGACATAATCGCTTATATGGCAAATCGAAGTAAAGAACCAAAGGAGAATATTATGAAGCAGCAAGCCCGTTCCCGCATATGAGAGAAAAAGCTTGATAAAAGCCTGCACAGGCGAGCGCTGCTCCTGATCCTCCTTTTTGAAAACGTAGCAGTTGTTCCAATAAAACGCATTAGCCACACTCAAAATAAAGCCGATTACACTTGCCACATATTTATTAACGTGGAAAGGAACAAGAATATAATAGGTTGCATACGAAATGACGGTATTTGAAAGGCCGACAAGCCCGAATTTAACGAACTGAACAAAACCGTTCCAAACGTCGTCCTTAATTTCAACCTTTGTGATTTTAGTAAATACTCTGCGGCACCAATCCATAATCGTCTTGATTATATGCCAGCACCACGCCGCAATTTTAATTAGCATAAAAATTCCCTACCGTTTTTTATTCGTCGTCAAGAGGCTTAATATAAAGATTTTCCCTAAGTTCCTCACGGGGAAGAAACGGTGCAAGATCCTCAAGCGGAGGGCTTACAATCGTTCCGTCGTCAAGCCTTCTTGCGCTGCTCTTAGGCTCCCAAACTTGAATTGTATCCGTAAATATTTCGCAAAATGCAAATCCCGGTTTTGCAAGCACTTCATCAACTACTTTTTTCATATCGTCGTTATTATGAGCGCTGTAATAAGGGAAACCGAAAGCATCGGCAATCTTTGAAAATTCAGGGAATGAAAGGTCGTGCGATTCAGGACCGATACCGACTTTAGTATGCTCTGAGAAAATATTATTTTGAGTAAGCCTGATTGAATGATAGCCCTGATTATTAATAAGGAAAAGCTTAATTGGAAGATTGTTTGTAACAACAGTCTGAAGCTCTTGAAGATTCATCATAATAGAGCCGTCGCCCTCAAGGCATATTGTATCTTTTCTTCCGTCGGCAACACAAAGACCTATAGCGGCAGGCAAGCCATATCCCATACTTGCAATTGCGCTGTTAATAATAAATCTTGTGCCGCTTTTCATAGTATAGTTTTGATGACCTACTACGCAGCAAGCGCCGTTTGAAACCGCCGTGTAGCTTTCCTCCGGAAGACGGTCGCTCAAATACTTAATAAATGCAAATACATTTGCAAATTCGCCGCCGTTATTCCAATGCCTTTCAAGAGTGACAGGATATTTGTGCTTCCAATTTTGGCAGATATCAAGCCATTTTTGATTAGTAAATACTTTATCTTCGGCGATTTCGTTGACTTTTTCAAGAAAATCTTTAGCGTCTGCCCAAACAGCCTTATCGACGTGGAGGGTATGCTTCATCATTTCCGATTTATCAACATCAACCATAATAACCTTAGCTTCTCTTGCCCAGGTATCATAGCCATAGCCGACCTGACGAATTGAAATTCTTGTGCCGATAGCGATAACGAGGTCCGAATTTTGCACGGCGAAGTTACCGGGGCGATCGCCCATATTGCCGCCTCTGCCGACATAAAGCTCGTCGTCATTTTCAATAAGGTCAACACTGTTCCAATATGTTACAACAGGAACATTCAGCTTTCTTATTGCTTTTTTAAATTCATCATATCCGCCTGAAAGACGAATACCGCCGCCTGCATAAATAACCGGTCTTTCGGCTTTTCTTATCTCGTCAAGAACATACTCAACCTCGCTGTCAGCCACGTGCGACGGAAGAAGAGCGTCATCCTCTGACGGATCATAAGTCTTAACAAGGTCGTCTGTTTCAATAACAGTGCCCTGAATATCAACAGGAACATCAAGCCAAACGGGGCCGGGTCTGCCTGTTGTTGCAAGATGCCAAGCCTTCTCGCAAGCATAGCGGATATCCATAGGGTTTTCAATCATAACCGCATACTTAGTCATAGGTTCAACCGATTTAACTATATCATACTCCTGGTCTCCGAGCGAACGCAGGTTAATTTCAGGATTTAAAGTTTTAGCATATCGGGAAGTAGTTGTATATTTTACCTGACCCGAAACAATAAACATAGGAATAGAATCAAGCCAGCCGCCGCAAACACCGGTAAGAGCATTAATTCCGCCGGGGCCTGATGTTACGCAAACAAGCGCAATTTTATTTTCAAGCCTTGCATAAGCCTCTGCGGCAATTGCACAAGCCTGTTCATGATGATTATATGTGGTGTGTAAACCTTCCTGATGGCCGAAAGCGTCATTCAAATGCATTGCGCCGCCGCCGACAACAGAAAAAGCGTCGGTTACGCCGTGGTCAACAAGAAACTGCGAAATATAATTTGCAACTTTAATTTTCATTACATAAATTCTCCCTTATGTCATTATTTATTATGGCAATAAGAAATTAAATAAAATCTCCATTCACAAAAGCAAGCCTTACCCTCAAAATTTTAAAAATCAAGAGGGCAAAGCCTTGCTTAAATTACTTAAATTAAAGATTTACTGCCTCAATGATTGTTTTAGCCATATAATCAATCATTTCATCAGTCATTCCCGGATATACGCCAATCCAGAATGTATTGTTCATAATGCTGTCTGTAACCGAAAGGTCGCCGATTACTCTGTAACCTTTACCCGACTTTCTCATTTCGTCAAATACAGGCTGCTTTGTAATATTACCTGCGAAAAGCATTCTTGTTTGAACGCCGTGGTCCTCGCAATACTGAACTACCGTATTTTTAGATGTTCCCTCTTTACAAGTGATAAGGAAACCGAACCATGAAGGCGTACTGTTTTGAGCCGGAGTAGGAAGAATAAGCTTATCGGAAACAGCCTCAAGCGCCTTATGAAGTCTGTCAAAATTATGGCGTCTTCTTTCAACGAATGAAGGGAACTTTTCAAGCTGGGCGCAGCCTACTGCCGCCTGCATTTCGGTTGCCTTAAGGTTAAATCCGAAATGTGAATATACATATTTATGGTCATAACCGAGAGGAAGCTCACCGTACTGCTTATCAAAACGGTGACCGCAAAGGTTATCCATACCCGACGGGCAAACGCAATCACGTCCCCAGTCACGCATTGAACGTGCAATCTTGTTAAGAAGCGGGTCGTTAGTATAAACAGCACCGCCCTCACCCATTGTCATATGGTGCGG
>DAVZKM010000187.1:0-3679 GCA_052272245.1 Eubacterium sp. | reverse complement strand
AACGCTTCGTTTTCAACTCCGACCTTTGAGCCTGCAACAACCTCGATAATAGGCAACTCAAACTTCTTTGCAAATTCCCAGTCACGGGTATCATGAGCGGGAACAGCCATAATTGCGCCTGTACCGTAAGAAGTAAGTACATAGTCTGAGATAAAGATAGGTATTTCAGTATCGTTTACAGGGTTAATTCCCATTACGCCGTCAAGCTTAACGCCTGTTTTTTCCTTATTAAGTTCTGTACGTTCAAAGTCCGACTTATGTGCAGCCTCTGCCTGATAAGCACGAATTTCATCAATATTTTTAAGTTTATCAGCCCACTTTTCAATAAGAGGGTGCTCAGGCGAAATAACCATATATGTTGCGCCGAAAAGAGTATCCGGACGTGTGGTATAAACAGTCAACGTATCGCCGAGAGTAGTGCCGAAATCAACCTCCGCACCTGTTGACCTGCCAATCCAGTTTTTCTGCTGAACCTTAACTCTGTCAATAAAATCGAGGTCGTCAAGGTCGTCAACAAGTCTTTGAGCGTATTCTGTAATTTTAAGCATCCACTGACTTTGATTTTTTCTGATAACCTCACTGCCGCAACGCTCGCAAACGCCGTTTACAACTTCTTCATTTGCAAGAACGCACTTACAAGAGGTACACCAGTTTACAGCCATTTCCTTTTTATATGCAAGTCCTTTTTTGAAAAGCTGCAAGAAAATCCATTGTGTCCATTTATAATAACTCGGGTCGGTTGTGTTAATCTCTCTTGTCCAATCAAATGAAAAACCGAGCGACTGAAGCTGCTGCTTAAATCTTGCAACATTCTTTTTAGTTACCTCTTCAGGGTGAATATGATTTTTAATTGCAAAGTTTTCAGTCGGGAGACCGAAAGCGTCCCAACCCATAGGATAAAGAACATTATATCCCTGAAGCCTTTTTTTACGTGCAACGATATCAAGTGCCGTATAAGACCTCGGGTGACCTACATGAAGTCCCTGACCTGACGGATAAGGGAACTCAACAAGGCAGTAATACTTAGGAAGTGAAAAATCCTGTTTTGCCGCAAATGTGTTTTGAGTGTACCAAACGTTTTGCCATTTGGATTCAATCTCTTTAAAATTGTACTCCATATTTTAATCCTCCAATAATTTTGCTGTATCTAAAATTTCGCCGTCTTCCCACAAGCGCTCAAGCGAATAAAAATCACGCTGTTGCTTATGAAAAATGTGTATAACGACTGAATTATAATCAAGACAAACCCAAGAAGTGTTTCTGCCTTCAATATGATGAGGTTGCGCCCCGAGCAAATCAAGCTTATATTCAACCTCGTCAGAAACAGCTTTAACCTGAGTTGAGCTTGTTGCCGTAGCGATTACGAAATAATCGGTAAGAACTGTTAAATCGGTAATGCCGATAACCTCAATATCCTCACCCTTTTTGCTGTCAATCGCCTTTACGGCTGTTTTTACTATATCAAGTGCCTGCATAAATTCACCCTTTCTAATTAAAGTATTCATCAATAATCCAATTGTACGCCTCAACCGTCATGGGATGAAGCAATATCTGCCTTGACGCAACCGATTTGATTGTGTAGGCTGTGCCGTAAAGAAGACCGTATTCGATACCCCTTTGCGTTTCTTTTCTTATTATATCTATATCCTTATAATCTCTGTCGGCAGAAATAAAATCAGCAAGATATACGATTTGTTCAAGCATAGTCATATTTGCTTTTCCTGTTGTATGATATCTTATAGCGCCTAAAATTTCCTCATCTTCTATCCCAAGAATTTTAGCCATTGCCGAGCCGGACGCTTGGTGCAAAAACTTATCGCCCCTTTTATCAAACGGATGAAGTTCAACACCTGCATACTTAATAATTTCAATTTGAGCGGCTTTGCTCGTTTCCTTTGTTATATCATGCAAAAGTCCTGCAATTTCTGCCTTTTCTACATCCTGATTATACCTTTCGGCAAGCTTTTTTGCACTTTGGGAAACGCAAATAGAATGATAAAATCTTCTGCTCGAAAGCGTATTTTTTAAAATTTTCATATAAGCTTCGGTATCATACATTATAAATTCTCCTCTTAATTATATAATCATAAACCTTTTTGGGAACAAGAGATGAAAAATCCTCGCCGTCTTTTATTTTTTGCCTTATTTCGCTTGAACTGACCTTTAAAACGGGAGAGGTCAAAAGCTTAAATTTATTCATATCAAGACCGTCAAGCCTTGAGGCAAAGCTTAAAATTTCCGCTTTTTCCTTTTCATCTTCTCTTGCCGATGTGCAAAGGGTAACAAGAGATAATATTTCTTTATACTTATACCATTTATCGAAATGAAGTAATTGGTCAGCGCCGATTATAAGGTAAAATTCTGCGTTTTTATATATTTTTTTTAGTTGTGAAAGAGTCAAATAAGTATAGCTTTTACCTGTCAGTTTAAATTCAATATCACTTATTTCAAATTTATCAAACGACGATATTGCAAGAGAAAGCATATTAATTCTGTCATCTTTAGGTGCAAAATCATCATCAGATTTATGCGGCGGCGAAGCGGTCGGGATAAAGAGTACTTTATCAAGCTCCAATTCATTAAGATAATGAAGCGCTAAGTTAATATGCCCATTGTGAACGGGATTGAACGCTCCGCCGAAAACTCCTATTTTTTGCTTATCTGCCATAATATTTAGGTCTGTCGTATTTAGCATAAGGGTTTTTAGCTTCTTTTTCTCTTTGACGCTGTCTTTTACCCTTGATTTTTACTTTCTTTTTAGCTGTCGCCTTAGAATTACCGGAACCTCTTTTTTTCTTTTTTTCTGCAATACGCTCCTCATCCGCCTCACGGTAAAGAACAATAATTCCACCGATTACCTGAATAACCTCGGCACCAAGAGGCTCAGAAAGCTTTTGCGCAAGCTCCTTAGGTGATTCAGGTGCAGATTCAAGGTGAACTCTTATTTTAATAAGTTCTCTGTTATCAAGCGTATCGTCAATTTGAGTAAGTAAGTTTTCGCTTATGCCCTCTTTGCCAAGCTGAATAACAGGCTCGAGAGAGTTAGCCTTTGCTCTTAAAGCTGCTCTTTCCTTAGATGTCATATAATTTTCTCCAATTCTTTAGTTAATAAACGAAGTGCGTTACCTCTGTGGCTGATTTCATCCTTTTCCTCAGCTGTATATCTGCCAAAAGCCTTACCATCAACAAGGAAAAGCGGGTCATATCCAAATCCCTCATGTCCGTCACGTTCAAAGCCGATAACGCCATTGCATTCGCCCCTTACAACGATTTCACGTCCGTCAGGGAAAGTACAACAAATAGCACAAACATAATGAGCCGTTCTTTTTTCAAGCGGTACGCCGTCAAGTTTTTCAAGAAGAAGGTCATTATTTTTTTCATCATTGCCGTGCTCACCTGCAAAACGTGCCGAAAAGATACCCGGTGCACCGTCAAGATAATCAACGCACAAGCCTGAATCGTCAGCAATCGCCGGCATCTTCATTTCCTTACAAGCCGCTCTTGCTTTAAGCTTTGCGTTATCCTCAAAGGTTTTTCCGTCCTCTTCAACATCCTCAAGCTGTTTGCCGAGCATTTTTGCAGTTACAACATTAATGCCGAGAGGAGATAAAATACGCTGCATTTCCGCAAGCTTTTTCATATTATTTGTTGCTAAAATAAAATCCATATTAACACCCCT
>DAVZKM010000186.1:0-3713 GCA_052272245.1 Eubacterium sp. | reverse complement strand
AAAGCACAAACAGCGTCAGGGCTAATCCTGAATTAATAATCGGAGGTAAACTGTAAAATGGCACGTATTTCAGGTGTTGACTTACCTAATGACAAGAGAGTTGAAATCGGCCTTACCTATATTTACGGTATCGGTCGCACAACCTCTAATGAAATTATCAAAGCAACAGGCATCAATCCTGACACCCGTTGCAGAGATTTAACAGAAGATGATGTTAAAAAGCTCAGCGATTATATTACTCACAACCTCACAGTTGAAGGTGACCTTCGCAGAAACACAGCTTTTGACATTAAGAGACTTATAGAAATCGGTTGCTATCGTGGCGTAAGACACAGAAAGGGTCTCCCTGTAAGAGGTCAGACTTCTAAGAACAATGCACGTACACGTAAGGGTCCTAAGAAGACTATAGCAAACAAGAAGAAATAGTAGGAGGAACAAATAAGTATGGCTACTAAGAAGACCACAGGCTCACGTAAGCGTCGTGAGAAGAAGAACATCGAGCGTGGTGCTGCCCATATCCAATCAACCTTCAACAACACAATCGTAACTATTACCGATATGAACGGTAACGCTGTTTCTTGGGCTTCTGCCGGAGAAATGGGTTTCCGTGGTTCAAGAAAATCAACTCCATTCGCTGCTGCTACTGCAGCTGAAACTGCTGCAAAGGCTGCTATGGAGCATGGTATGAAATATGTTGAAGTATACGTTAAGGGACCTGGCTCAGGTAGAGAATCTGCTATCAGAGCTCTTCAAACAGCCGGCTTAGAAGTAAGTCTTATCAAAGATGTTACTCCTATCCCACATAACGGCTGTCGTCCACCAAAAAGACGTCGTGTATAGTTTATTGGAGGTGTAGTAAAGATATGGCAAAGAATTCAGAACCTATTGCAAAGCGTTGCAAAGCACTCGGTATTTCACCGGCTGTTATGGGTTATACAAATAAGGATACATTCAGAAATTCTTATAGTAAGAATCGCCGCAAGAAGAGCGAATATGCTATGCAGCTCAATGAGAAGCAGAAAGTTAAGTTCATTTACGGTATTCTTGAAAAGCAGTTCCACACCTATTATGAGAAGGCTGCAAAGGCTCAGGGACAGACAGGTGCAGTTCTTCTTACAATGATTGAAACCCGCCTTGATAACGTTGCTTTCAGAACAGGCTTTTGTAAGACTCGTCGTGAAGCAAGACAGGCAGTTTCTCACGGTCATTTCACCGTAAACGGCAAGAAAGTAAACATTCCATCTTATCTCGTTAAGGCAGGAGATGTTATCGCAGTCGTTGATAAGAGCAAGGATAACGGCAGATTTAAGCTCGTTAAGGAAGAGGGCGCTTACGGCACCGCTCCTAAGTGGCTTGAAGTAAACCCGGCTGAACTCACAGCAAAGGTTGTTGCATTACCTCAGCGTGATGACATTGATTATCCTGTTGAAGAGCATTTAATCGTTGAGTTCTACTCTAAATAATAGTTTTTGGCTGTTATTTAGCGAAAACAAAATACAACATTTTATTAGGAGGCTTTTAAATGATCGAAATTGATAAGCCTAAAATCGAGATTGTAGATGTTTCTACTGTCGGAAGCCGCAGCACAGGCAGATTTGTTGTTGAACCTCTTGAAAGAGGTTTTGGCACAACTCTCGGTAACGGTATGAGAAGAGTTCTTCTTTCTTCTCTTCCGGGATATGCTATCACTTCCGTTAAGATTGATGGTGTTTTACACGAATTTTCAACAATTCCGCATGTTAAGGAAGATGTTACTGAGATCGTTCTTAACCTCAAAAATGTTATCTTAAAGATACATGATGAGATGCCAAAGACTCTTTATATTGAGGCTTCGGGTGAGGGCGAAATCACTGCTGCCGATATTAAGCATGACGCTGACGTTGAAATTCTTAATCCGGACCTTCACATTGCTTATCTTGATGAAGGTGCAAGTGTAAATATGGAACTTACTGCCAATCACGGCAGAGGATATGTTCCTTGCGACCGCAATAAGCAGCTTATGGATTTACCAATCGGCACTATTGCTATTGATTCAATCTATACTCCTGTTTTAAAGGTTAATTACACAGTAGAAAACACACGTGTAGGTCAGCAAACTGACCTTGATAAGCTCATTCTCGACGTTGAGACAGACGGTACTATTCCGGCTGACGAAGCAGCTTCACTTGCTGCCAAAATTCTCAATGACCATCTTATGCTCTTTGTTGACCTTTCTGAAGAGATTGGTAATCAAGACATCATGGTTGAAAAGGATGACGATAACAAGGAAAAAGTTCTTGAAATGACTATTGAGGAACTTGACCTTTCAGTTCGTTCGTTCAACTGTCTTAAGAGAGCAGGCATTAACACAGTAGAAGATTTAATTGGTAAATCTGAAGAAGATATGATGAAAGTTAGAAACCTTGGCCGTAAGTCACTTGATGAGGTCGTAGCTAAGCTCGGCTCATTAGGTTTCGGACTTGCTAAGGATGAGGACTAAAGGAGGGAATTTCAATGCCAGGTAGCAGAAAGTTAGGACGTCCTACTGACCATAGAAAATCTATGCTCAGAGGTATGGTTACTTTTCTTTTAGAAAACGGCAAGATTGAAACTACCGTTACAAGAGCAAAAGAAGTTCGTGCAATGACTGAGAAAATGATTACTCTCGGCAAGAACGACACTCTTCATTCAAAAAGACAGGTTCTTTCTTATGTAACTAAGGAAGACGTAGTTAAGAAGCTTTTTGATGAAATTGCTCCGAAATATGCAGACAGAAACGGCGGTTATTGCCGTATTATCAAAACAGGCCCTCGTCGTGGTGACGCAGCAGAGATGTGTATCATCGAGCTTGTTGACTGATAATACCTAAATAATATAATTAAGGACTTAGAGTCATGCTCTAAGTCCTTTTTGTTTTAAAATAATGTCAATATTGAATATTTGTGAAATTGATAATTATATTACGTTGCACTATAGTCGTAAATATAAAGCGTGTTGGTATCAACATCAAATATAAGCGCACGGTAGAAATCGAAATCAAAATTAGCAAGCGTATCAAAATCAAGCTTTGCTTGAAGCTTATCGTTTGCGGTATTATACAAAGCAAAATAGCCCTCATTTACCGCTTTATAGCTGCCGAAATCTTCCATTAATACGCTCGATAAAATGTCGAAATTATTTTGCGCATTCGGTATTTTTACAAATTCTCCGTTTTCAAACGATTTGAAATGCTTAATTAGCTTTTTGCGCTCTTTTTCTGTCACATTTACTTTGTAAGCTCTGATGTAATCTGCTTTATCACTCGTGCTTTCTGTCATTTCAAAATCTGATTTAATGAAATCTATTTGAAAATATGCCATAGTATTTTTGTAGTTATCCTTTTCACTCGGCGAGCAAGCACTAAAAAGCAATGTGAATATCAGCAGGGGAGTAATTAAGTATAAAAGTCTTTTCATTATTTTACCTCCAACTTGATTTTAACAGATATAAGAGAATAAGTAAAGCAAAAAAATGGCAGGGACATTAAGTCCTTGCCATTTTGGCGCTTTTTAATTACTTTATCAAAGTTTATTATTTCTCAGCGTACTTGTTTTCGCCGTACCAGCTATACATTGAACGAATTTTCTCGCCAACCTGCTCAAGCTGATGATTAGCTTCCATTTCTCTCTTAGCCTTGAAGTGAGCCCAACTAAACATCAGTGTACCTTCATCGCTGAGAAATGCTTTCTACATCT
>DAVZKM010000185.1:0-3738 GCA_052272245.1 Eubacterium sp. | reverse complement strand
ATGTGTTTAAATGATCCAAGCGCAATGGGGGCAATGGCTGCACTCTTTTGACCCATAAGAACACCCATAACAGATGCCATCATAAGACCTCTTGTCCAGCCGGAGCTGTCGCCAAGGCAATGAAGCCCTTTGATATTAGTGTTAAGATTTTCGTCCATCTTAACCTTGTTGGAATAAAACTTAAGCTCAGGGCTGTAAAGCAATGTTTCAGTTGAGGCAAAGCCGGGTACAACAACGTCGAGCATTTTGATAAATTCAATAATGTTTGTCATTGCACGGTAAGGCATAGCTGCTGTGATGTCGCCTGCAACTGCGTCCTTAAGTGTCGGCTTAACATTACTCTTGTTAAGCTCATACTGCCATGTTCTTTTACCGTCAAGGATGTCACCGAAGCGCTGTACCATAATGTGACCTGCGCCAAGCATATTAGTAAGTTCGCCGACCTTTTGAGCATATTCAATAGGCTGATTAAACGGCTCTGTGAAGTTGTGGCTTACAAGGATTGCAAGGTTCGTGTTTTCGCTCTTTTTATCCTTAAAGCTGTGTCCGTTTACAACAGCAAGGTCGTTATCGTAGTTTTCCTGCGCAACAAAGCCGCCCGGATTTTGGCAGAAAGTACGTACTTTATTCTTCCACGGTCTCGGATAGCCAATAAGCTTAGATTCATAAAGTGCCTCGTTTACTTTTTCCATAACTTCGTTTCTGCACTCAACCCTTACGCCGATATCAACAGTACCCGGCTTGTGAGCAATGTTGTGTTCAATGCAGAGCTTGTCAAGCCAATCCGCACCACGTCTGCCTGTTGCAATAACGATTTCGGGAGCATTGATGATAACGTCTTTGCCTTTGTCGTCAATAATTACCCCTTTGCAAACGCTGTCCTCTATAATGATATTCTTACATTCTGTTGAGAACATCATTTCAACACCGTTGTCGGCAAGGAAATTTTGAATTTTAAGATAAAGCTCCTGTGCCTTTTCTGTTCCTAAGTGGCGAATAGGGCAGTCAACAAGCTTTAAGCCTGCCTTGATAGCATTCTTTCTGATTTCCTTGATAGCGTCGCCTGTGTTAATTCCCTCAATTTTTGTATCTGCACCGAATTCAAGATAAATCTTGTCCGTATAGTTGATAAGTTCTTGAGCAAAGTCCTCGCCGATAAGCATTGGCAAATCTCCGCCGACTTCATAGCTTAAACTTAATTTACCGTCAGAGAATGCACCTGCACCTGAAAACCCTGTTGTAATTGCACAGCTTGGCTTGCAGTTTACGCAGTGCCCGATCTCAGCCTTAGGACAATGACGCTTCTCAACAGGTTTACCTTTCTCGATTAAAAGCATTTTCTTTTTTGTACCACGCTTGATAAGCTCAAGAGCAGTGAAAATACCGGCAGGTCCGGAACCTACAATTATCAAATCGTAATTCATATATATACTCCTTTTTTTTCGCAAAAAAATAAAGCCGTGCTGCAATAGCTCGACTTAAGTTTCATGCCTTATTATTATCTATTGCACATTATATTAGCATATTTGAAATAGTTTGTCAATACAAGAGGTAGTTTTGTTTTAATTATTGTTGCATATAAAATAATAATCTGCTATAATTTATAAGTAATATTATTTTTTATGAGGATTTTAATGGAACAGAGTAAGTCTATAAAAGAAATACTTGATACATACGGAAAATATACAGGCCTTACCATGGGCACGTCTATGAAGCCGCTTATTCACGAACAGCGTGATAATATTATTGTCGTTAAAAATAAAGGCAGGCTAAAAAAATATGACGTTCCTGTTTATGTAACGAGGCAGGGAAAGTATATTATGCACCGCATTGTTAAGGTGTGCGATGACCATTATGTTATTGTCGGCGATAATTTGACAAAAAAAGAATATGTGACAGATGATATGATTTGCGGTGTGCTTGTGGGTTTTTATAAAAACGGTAAAAAATATATCGATTGCCAAAACTCTAAGGCATATAAGCTTTATTCCAAAATTTGGGTTGCTCTTTTGCCTGTTCGCCCTTATATTCTTCTTTTTCCAAGAGGAATTAATTGGATTAAAAGGCATATTTTCAAAAAGAGGTGACGTTTATTTATGGCTAAAAAAATCCGCAAAAAGGATAAAAATGTTCTTAAATGGATGTTCGCTGTTTGCAAAAAGCAGGTGCCGTTGATGATTTTGCTTGTTGTTCTTAATGCAATTTACGGCGTTTCTTCTGTTTTTTTTGCTAAGTTTTCTAAAAACATTATTGACGGTGCAACCCAAGCAAAGGATTTTAATATTGTTATCAAATTTGCGCTTTGTATGCTCGGCTTGGTCGTATTTCAAATGGCTTTGAATATTACTAAAAACAGCTTGAGCGAGCGTTGCAGTGCAAGGCTTGAGATGATACTTAAAAGGTATATTCTTGATTTAGTGATTAAAAAGGACTATCAAAAGGTTACTGCGTTTCATACAGGCGATTTGCAAAACCGTATGTTCAATGATGCTGCTCTTGTTGCATCGGGATTTACAACAATTATCCCCGAATCGGCTTTCTTCGGTGCAAAGCTGTTGAGTGCGCTTATTTATTTGATTATCATTGACAAGATTTTTGCGCTTGTATTTATCGTCGGTGGGTGTTCAGTTTTTCTTATTACCCGCTTTTTCAGGAAAACGCTTAAAAGGCTTCATAAAAAAGTGCAGGAAACTGAGGGAAAAACACGTTCCTTTATTCAAGAAATCTTGTCAAATATTCTTGTTGTTAAAGCTTTTTCGGTTGAAAACAGAATTAATGAAACTACAGATAAACTTCAAGATGATAATTTTATAGCACGTATGAGAAAACGAAACTTCAGCATATGTGCTAATGTAGGTCTTGGCGCCGTTTTTAGTGTGGGAACTGTTTTTGCCATTGCTTTTGGTGCATACAGTATTTTGTTTAACGGTATGACGTATGGCACGGTAACGGCTATTATTCAACTTGTAAATCAGGTTCAGTCTCCGTTTGTTTCTCTTTCCGGTATTATGCCTAAGTATTATACTACTATCGCTTCTGCCGAAAGAATTATGGAGCTTGATGATTTGCCAAACGAAAAAGAAATTAACAAAAAAGAAATAAACGTTTTAGATACATATAAAAACCTTAGGTCTGTTGAATTTGAAAATATTTCGTTTAAATTTGACCGTGATATTATTTTTGACAATACTTCGCTGAGCATCAAAAAAGGTGATTTTGTAGCAATAATGGGCATTTCCGGCATTGGCAAAAGTACGCTTTTAAAGCTTCTTTTGGGTGTATTTAATCTTAATTTTGGTGAAATTTATCTTAATACAAACAACGGTAAAATCCCTATTGACAAAAATACACGAAGGCTTTTCTCTTATGTTCCGCAGGGCAATATGCTTATATCGGGAACTATTAAGGATAATATTACTTTTATTAATACGAATGCAAGCGACGAGGATATTGAAAAGGCAATAAAAATAAGCTGTGCTAAGCAGTTTATTGATGAGCTTCCCTTGGGACTTGAAACCGTAATAGGTGAAAAAGGCTTGGGTCTTTCCGAAGGGCAGGTACAGCGCCTTGCGATTGCAAGAAGTCTGCTTGCCGATTCTCCGATTTTGCTTCTTGACGAGGCTACCTCCGCTCTTGACGAAAAGACGGAAAAGGAATTTTTAACTAATCTTAAAGCGCTTGATAATGTTACTTGCAGAACATCGGCATGAGCTACGAGTACGGCATCAACGGGATCTG
>DAVZKM010000184.1:0-3770 GCA_052272245.1 Eubacterium sp. | reverse complement strand
ACGGCATATATGTTATGCAAGATGTTGTTCCTGCATCTTTAAATTTATTTTCAGGGCTGATAGACGGGCAGGTCACGAGCTGACCGTTATGCTCAACAAGGAAATCCTTAAAAAATGCAAGACAAGCTTCAAACATAGGCAAAATTCTGTTTTTATATTCCTCATCATTAATATAAAGATAATGGTCGTAAAGCTGGTTTAAAAACCATACACCGCTCATTGCCCACGGTGCATATTGAGTAGTTTCCTCCAAACCGTCGGGATCGCCTGCTGGGAAGGTCATACCCCAAATATCTGTATTGTGGTGAGCGCAAAAGCCATTGCATCCGTAATAATCCTTAGCTGTTTTTTCGCCGTTATAGGCAAGCTTTTCAACAAGCTGAGTTAGCGGCTCAAAACAATCGGAAAGGTTTGCAATATCAGTACACCAATAGTTCATTTCAGTATTAATATTAACGGTGTATCCCGATGACCAAGGCGCACGTAAATGCGTATTCCAAATGCCTTGAAGTGTACTTGCGTTACTTCCCTTTCTTGAAGAAGAAATAGTTAAATATCTGCCATATTGGAAAAGAAGCGCAACAAGCGAATAGTCGTCTCCCTTTCTATTCATATTCTTAATACGTTTATCTGTCGGCAGCTCATCATATCCGCCTTCAAGTGTAAATTCAACTCTGTTAAAAAGAGATGAAAAATCCGCCTTATGCTCTGAAAGCAAATTGTTATAGTTTTTAATATTTTTAAAGTAATCAAATGCTCTTTGCTTGGAGTCGGCAGTAGGCATAGATTTGAAATCGACAAAAGAAGTTGCCATAGATACAAGAAGAGTAACATTCTTTTGGTTTTCCACAACAATTGAAGAATCTGTAAATTTAGCATTACCCAAAACTTTAATAACGCCGCAGAATTTCATTCCCTTATCGCTGTAAACTATGCTTTCTCCTTTATTATAATAAGGGGGCTGACATATTTCCGGTGCCTGACCTGTCATAACAAGGCTATCCTCAAACGTTTCAACCTTATGATGAAGCTGACTGTCAAAATTAACGCAAAAAGATACCCCGTTTTCGCTCTCAATATTAATAACCAAAAGCTGAGCGGGATATGAAACAAAAACAGTTTCAGTCAAATTATCAGCCTTAACCATTGCAACACCGTTTTGCAAATCAAGTGTACGTGAGTAATTTTTAGAATATTTTTTAGAATAATTAATCAGAATATCACCAAAAGGCAAATATGCATCGCTCCAAACGCCGTGCATATTTTTATTGATAATATCCTCTGCTTTTCTGTAATCCTTATCAAAAACAGCTTTGCGGGCAGAATCAAGATATTTATAAGCGTCTTTTTTGTTATTATCCTTAGGATAACCCGACCAAAGGCTGTCCTCGTTAATTGCAATCCTCTCCTTTTTAAGATTGCCGAATACGAGAGCGCCCATTCGTCCGTTGCCTATAGGTAAAGACTGCTCAAAATATTTTGCTTTTTTAGTATAATACAATTTATTTTTCATAAAAATATTGTACTTTATCTAAATAAAAATTGCAAGTGAATTAAAAAAGTAGTATAATATAGTTGAAAAAAATATATAATTTTTTATTAAGGGTGATAAAATTATGAAAAAACACATTATTTCAATCGGCAGGCAATACGGCTGCGGCGCTCACGAAATAGCAACAAAGCTTTCTGAAAAGCTCGGTATTCCATATTATGACAAGGAAATCATTAAAAGAGCAGCAAAGGACAGCGGTTTTGACGAGCACATTTTTACCTTCTATGACGAAAGACCGACAAGAAGCTTTCTTTATAACGTTTCTACCGACGGTTTTTCAAACATAGCATCAAACGGTTTAGCGCTTGAGGACCAAGTATTTCAATATCAATTTGACACAATAAGAAAGGTTGCCGAGGAAGGAAGCTGCATTATAGTCGGCAGATGCGCTGATTACATACTTAAGGACGACGAAGCACTTCTTACAATATTCCTTCACGCAAGCGATGACTTTAGACAAAAGAGAGTAGTTAAAGAATACGGCGTTGAGCCTAAAAATGCCCCAAAAGAGATTAGAGCAATAGATAAAAAAAGAGCTAAATTTCACAATTTCTACAGCGAGGAAAAATGGGGCGAGGCTACAACTTATGATTTATCAATCAATGTTGCAAAACTCGGCATTGACGGTACGGTTGAACTGATAAGCGAATATATCAAGGCAAAAGGTTAATTAATTTTTAACATAATTTTAACTTAATCTTGACTATAGGCAAAAAATAATATATTATGATTATAGGGCAAAGGTGTCTAAAAGGCATTTTTGCCCTATTATACTATATAGGTATTATTACGCTGACGGTAGGTGTTATTATGAAATTTAATAAAGACGGCAAATTTAAAATTATGCAGATTACCGATATTCAGGAAATATATAATGTCTCAAATGACACGTTAAAATTGCTTGAAGCAGCGGTTGAAAAGGAAAAGCCTGACCTTGTTGTTTACACCGGAGATCAAATAAAAGGCTATGGTGTAACATATAAAGGAATGGGAAGCGAACTTGTAAACAATGTTGCAAAAACGATTGACAAGTTAATTGAACCTGTAACAAAAAGAAATATCCCTTTTGCCGTAACATTCGGCAACCACGACAGGCAAGTTGGAATAAGTAACAAGGACCAATTTGAGCAGATTTATAAAAAATATCCGAGCTGTGTCGGTGTTCAGGCTGAGGGTATCGACGGCGGCGGAACATGTTTTTTAAGCATCAAATCATCAAAGGGTGACAACAAAGACGTATTCGGAATATACTTGTTTGACACCGGTACTGACGTTAAGGGCGGAGGATACGAGCCGTTTGACACGAAAATTATCGAGTGGTACAAAAAGACAAGAGACGCTCTTAAGGAAAAGAACGGAGACTATATTCCCTCTCTCGTATTTCAGCACATTCCTATGTTTGAACATTATAATGTATTAAAACAGGTTAAAAAAAGTGAAAAAGGTGCAATCCCTGCTTTCAGAATACATAAAGGTGAATATTACAAGATTGATGAAACAAAATGCGTTCCGGGTTCAGTTTTGCTTGAGCCGCCTTCAATTCCCGATATAAACACAGGTGAATTTGAAGCGCTTAAAGAAAAAGGTGACATACTCGGTGTATATGTAGGCCACGACCATAAAAACAGCTATGTAGGAAAGTTCGATGGAATTGATATCGGTTTCACGCAATCAAGCGGCTTTAATGTTTACGGCAACGGCAAGGAACGTGGAGTAAGATGCTTTGTGCTTGACGAAAACGACCCTAAGCATTATGAAACATACACAAAAACTTATCGACAGCTTTGCGACGGAAAACTTCAAAAGCCTGTTTATGACGCTCTTGCAAAGGTTATGCCGACAACAATGGATATGGCAAAACCGATGATTGCAAAAGCTGTCGCAATTATTGCGGCGATAGCAGTTATTATAGTTTTACTCGCAAAGTTTTTATAAGGAGAAAAATATGGCAGAAAAGAAAAAAGACAATGCATTTGTGCGCTGGACTGAAAAACACGCAGAATTTTGGAAATTCATTAAATTCAACTGTGCAGGTGCACTTTCAAATATTCCGGAGCTTGCAACACAGCTAATATTAGTATATCTCGTATTTAAGTGCGCTGACGCCCCCGAATCGAAAGAAACAAAAATTGCATATTACTGCTCAACTTTCGTTGGATATGCCGTTGCATTTGTTCTTAACAGGAAAATTACATTTCATGCAGACGCAAACCCGATT
>DAVZKM010000183.1:0-3830 GCA_052272245.1 Eubacterium sp. | reverse complement strand
TTCGCCTCTATGGATGACATTAATGTTCCTAATATCTATAATCTTAATGAAGATAAGGCCAAAAAAGCCCTTTCTAACGAAGGTTTGGTCAATTATAAATTTACAACTATTTCGAGTGAAACGGTTCAAGAAGGACTTGTTGTTTATACCGAACCTAAAGCAGGAACTGTAGTATCCGCTGATACTCAAATTGTTGTTTTCGTAAGTTCAGGTCCTACAACTAAAGAGATTGTCAATATAGAAGTACCGGACGTGACGGGTCTTAAGCAAGAGGGTGCAAGAGCATTCCTTGAAAAAATGGGCTTTAGCAGCAACAACATCACTTTTGTTACGCAGGACGATTTAAGACCAAAAGGAACCGTTATTTCTCAATCACCTGCTGCAGGTTCAAGTGCAACTGCAGAAGATAAGATTAAAATTGTTATTTCTTCAGGAGTAACAACCACTACTACTAAAGCGGTTGCGAAAATTTCTCTTTCTGTTACTCTTCCAAAGGTTGTTGATGACTCGGGAGAATATGTGAAAGACTCACTTGAAATCACTCTCGACGGCGAAACGTATCTTAATCAGGCAGTAACGCTTAACGGCAGTAAAGCAAGCGTAAGCATTACTCTTGAAGGCGATGAAGATGCAAATATTAAAGCTTCTTTAACAGACACCGGAGCTGTTGAAACAAAGGTCGTTAGTCCTAAAAACAGTAAAAATCTTAAGGTTGATTTCAGCGGCTTTTCTAATGAAAAAACTACTCATTCACAGACTGCCGCAGCAACAAACGTAAACGGAGCTCAATAATATGAAGCTTAATGGTTTAATTGTTAAAGGAATCGGCGGTTTCTACTATGTGGAAACCGCCGATGGTTTATATGAATGTAAAGCTCGTGGCGTTTTTCGTAAAAAAAGAATAACACCGTTAGTCGGCGACAAAGTAAGCGTAAGCGTTAACACAAATGCCGAAAACACTATTGATGAGATATTTGAAAGAAAGAACTCACTTGTACGCCCACCTCTTTCAAATATTGATACTCTTTTTATTGTTTCTTCAATTGTTGATCCTCAAATCAACACCGTTGTTCTTGATAGGCTTATTGCTATTGCCGAATATAAAGACATTGAGCCGATTATTGTTTTCACAAAAACTGACTTAGAAAATACATATGACAAATATGTTGATATTTATACTAAAGCCGGTTTTAAAACAATTATCTGCAACAATAAAAATGGCTTTGGAGCTGACGAGGTTAAGAAAATGATTAAGGGTAAAATTTGTGCCTTTGCAGGAAATACAGGCGTCGGCAAATCCTCACTTTTAAATAATATTGATTCATCGTTAGAACTTGCAACCGGTGAAACAAGTAAAAAACTCGGCAGGGGAAAGCATACTACACGGCATTGCGAGCTTTTTAAGTGTAACGGAGGTTATATAGCCGACACACCCGGCTTTTCTTCGCTTGATATTGAAAGATGCGAAAAAATAATGAAAGACGAGTTACCGCATTGTTTCAGAGAGTTTTCAAATTATATTTATAATTGTAAATTTTTAAATAATTGTTCTCACATCAGTGATAAGGGTTGTGCTGTAAGGCAGGCTGTTGACAATGGATTGATAAGCGAAAGCAGATATAACAGCTATATACAAATGTATAATGAGGTTAAAGATATAAAAGAATGGGAAAAGAAATAAAAAAGTGCTTAATTATTACAGGCGCTCCTGAAGATGATATTGATTATTATAAGCATTATATTGATGATCGATTTATCATTGCTGCTGACAGCGGATATCAAAAATGTGTTAAATTAAATATCAAACCCAATTTAATTATCGGTGATTTTGATTCTTCAAAGAGCCCTGAAACTGATATTGAAACCATTGTCCTTCCGGTAAGAAAGGATGATACCGATACATTATCTGCCGTTAAAGAAGCAATTAAGCGTGGCTATAATGATATAATTATATTAGGCGGTATAGGCAACAGATTTGACCATACTTATAACAATGTTTTAGTGCTTAATTTTTGCTTCGACAGAAACATAAAAGCCGTATTAATTAATAAGCACAATCAAATTGAAATTATTGAAAAGTCGTATTCTTTTAAAAGGGACAGATATGCATATTTTTCTATGTATCCGTTGTTTGAACCGTGCATCGGTCTTACAACAAGAGGAACGCAGTATGATTTAAATGATTTTACAATTCCTGTAGATTGTTTGTGTACGCAAAGCAATTCATTTAAAGATGATATAGTAACAATTAATTACATATCAGGAAAACTTTTGTTGATTTTAAGTAACGATTAGTAAGTTTTTGAATAGAATATAGTAAGTACAGCAAAAGAGGTGTTTACTATATGAAAAAAATGTGCAGACGGGATTATTTGTGGATAGCTTTCGGTGTCGGTTGCGTCATTGCTTGCTGCTGTCCTACTGTTTGGATAACAAGAATTCTTGCAATCGTAGTAATCATTCTCGGAATTATGTGCTGTAGAAGATAGGGGTATTTTTATGAAGGTTGTACTTATTAAAAGTCCTAAATTTTTAGCACCTATTCTTAGGTTTATGTTTAAAATTGATAAAGTAAAAAGCGAAACATAAAAAAGCACATCCTTTCGGATGTGCTTTTTTTAGTGAAAAAATATAGACAAATAATTGATTAATTACATATTATGTGATAAAATAATCATAATATTGTTTATTGGTGATAGTATGACTGAAATTGAGAAAAAAATCAAAGAATTAAGACAAATATTAAGATATCATTCTGACAGATATTATAATGACGACGCACCTGAAATCGAAGATTATGAATACGATATGATGATGCGTGATTTGAAAAATCTTGAAGAAAAATATCCTGAGTATGACACACCTGATTCGCCGACAAAAAAAGTAGGCGGTAAGGCAGATAATTCCTTTGAAAGTGTGGAGCATTCCGTTAGAATGGAAAGCCTGCAGGATGCTTTTTCTAAGGACGAGCTTAGGGAATTTGATAACAGGGTTAGGGAAAATGTTAATACTGCATGCTATGTTGTTGAGCCAAAAATCGACGGCTTATCTGTAAGTATTGAGTATCGTGACGGTGTGTTTTTCAGAGGCTCTACAAGAGGTAACGGTGATGTTGGTGAGGACGTCAGCGGTAATTTAAGGGTTATTCACAATGTTCCTTTAAAGCTTAATAAGCCAATACCTTATATCGAGGTTAGAGGAGAAGTTTATATGCCTAAAAAAAGCTTTGACAAGGTTGTTGACAGGCAACTTCTGAATGGTGAAAAGCCCTTTAAAAACCCACGTAATGCTGCCGCTGGTTCTTTAAGGCAAAAAGACAGCAGTGTTGCCGCAACACGTGGTCTTGATATATTTGTATTTAACATTCAACAAATAGAAGGTGCAGAGCTTACTTCTCATAAGCAGTCAATCGATTTTATCAAAGAACTTGGCTTTCATACTATTCCTACTTATAAAAAAGTTGATAATATTGAGGACGCAATTGCTGAAATTGACAGAATAGGCGAAGCGAGAGGCTCACTTGAATATGACATAGACGGGGCAGTTATTAAGGTTGATGATTTTTCACAAAGACAACAACTCGGCTCTACCGCTAAATATCCTAAATGGGCGATTGCTTTTAAATACCCTCCGGAGGAAAAACAAACAGTATTAAGAGATATTGAAATAGCTGTCGGCAGAACAGGTGTTTTAACACCAACTGCTATTCTTGACAGTGTTCATCTTGCCGGTACAACTGTTAGCAGAGCCACACTTCATAATCAGGATTTTATAAACGAAAAAGGTATAGGCATAGGCGATGTTGTAACCGTTCGTAAAGCCGGCGATAT
>DAVZKM010000182.1:0-3836 GCA_052272245.1 Eubacterium sp. | reverse complement strand
CATAAAAGATTTTTTAATAAATGATAATGATTCTTTTGTTATTTATTATAAAGTTGACAGTCTTGAACAATATTATATTTATTCTAAAAACGGCTTCAAATATACTAATGATAATTATGATAAAATCAATTATCAAGTTTTGAAAGAGTTTGAGTTCATTAATAAAGATATTGAAAATAAAGGTGTTTTTTTAACTATATCCGATTTAGAATTTTCACGGCAAAAATGGAATAGTTTTTCAAGTTTTTATTATGACACCAAAATTGACAATGATAAGTTATATAAGAAAGGAGTTGTTTTGTGATGAAAAATAGAGACACAATTTTAGCAGAGGTTTGCCCCAACATTTAGGGCAAACCTCTTTTCACTCTAAGTTCCTTTAATCACTGTTGATAAATCGGAAAAATATTTACTGATGAATAAATACGGAAATTTTAAACAACATTCTTTTTATGTAGTGCGCCTCAATTCTCCCCTTTTTATTTAGCAAAGTAAAGTTAATATTATGAGAGCAATACAAATTTTCGCTATACAAGCCCTTCATCCTCAACTACTTCATCATTATAAACATAAACTCTGTTGACACGAGCAGGTATTCTGCAAGGAAGTTCGTAATTGAAAGAGTATGAGCTGTCTGACAATTCTTCTATGGAAATGTGAGCGCCGTTTTGAGTGCCGACTATAACAACTTCATCATTTATATTACAATCAATATCACTGACATCCACCATAAATTGGTCCATACAAACTCTGCCGAGAATTTTTGCATATTTGCCGTTTATAATAACCTTGCCTTTGTTAGAAAGGCAGCGAGGGAAGGCATCTGCATAACCGACAGGAATTGTTGCGACTTTAGTTGTTTTGTCAGTTATAAATGTGCCGCCGTATGAAATCTCCCTTTTGGGTTCAAGCTCTTTAATGTGAGAAATCTTTGTGTACCAGCTCATTATCGGCTCAATATCAAGAAGGCTTTTATCAACCTGCTCCGACGGATAAAGACCATACATAATAATACCCATTCTGCACATATCAAAATATTCGTCAAAATTCATAATACCGGCACTGTTGTTCAGATGCTTAATAGGTATTTCAATTTTTCTGTCGCTTAGCATATTGCAAAATTGCTTATACTTGTTTCGTTGCTCGACAGCTTTTGACAAATCTGTTTCATCGCTGGTTGCGAAATGAGAAAATATACCTTCTGCAAAAATGTTGGGCAACTCGGTTATGCGCTTGCAAATGTCAGCGCTTTCCTCATTAATTTGAAATCCTATTCTGCTCATTCCCGTATCAATACAAAAATGATAAGGCATATTTTTATTTTGCTTTACCGCTTCGTTTGACAGTACAACTGCGTCATCATATGAAAAAATAGGTATTCGTATATCATATTTAACAGCTTTTTCAACATCAAACGGAAACACCCTGCCCAAAATCAATATCGGTGTTTTGATTCCCGCCTGCTTAAGTTCAATTGCTTCTTCAATGCATGCAACTCCGAAAAAGTCGCACTTATCATCAAGAAATTTGCCTATCTCAACAGCGCCGTTACCATATGCATTAGCTTTAATTACGCCGAGCAGCTTAATGCCGTTTGGAAGTTTATTGCGTACACTGTTATAATTATGTTCAAGCTTATTCAAATCAATCTTTAAATAAGTACGATGGTCCATTATTTTATCGCCTCGATTAAACTTACTGTTTCTATATTATTTTTTCTAAAAGCCTCATTTAGCTTTTTGACAAATACAAGAGCTTTTTCGCTGTCGCCGTGAACACAAACAGAGTGGGCCTCGATATTGATTTCTTCACCCGTATAGGCAACAACTTTTCCTGTTTGCACCATTTTGATAACTCTTTCAACAGCCAAATCCTCGTCTGTTATCATCGAGTTTTTAAGCGTCCTCGCTCTAAGCGAGCCATCCGCCTCGTATGCTCTGTCAGCAAAAACCTCGCTTGCATATTTAATTCCCTTTTCCTTCGCCGACTTAATCATTTGAGAGCCCGAAAGCGCCATTAAAATTAAATCTTTATCATAATCAATAATTGCATCAACTATCGCATCTGCCAGCTCTTTGTTTTTTGCCGCTTGGTTATACATTGCACCGTGCGGTTTAATATGAAGTATTTTGCCTTCACTTGCAACAACGTTACCCAAAGTCTCTAATTGAGCCAAAGTGTAATCATAAACCTGTTTAGGAGTTACATCAAGATTTGTTCTTCCGAAATTTTCTTTGTCGGGATAACCCGGATGTGCGCCGACATCAACATTATTATCAATACAAAGCTTTGCAGTAGCTTCCATCATATCGTGATTACCTGCGTGAAAACCACAAGCAATATTAGCGCTGTTAATCAAAGGAATAATTTGTTCATCATAGGCAGCGCCCTCGCCTAAATCACAATTCAAATTGATTTTATACATATAATCACCTAATATTTTAAGTTGACATTTTTTATATCAGTTATAAACATATGACCCGGTGAATGTGTTATGGCGATTTCCGGCTTTGTTTGCATCACTGCGTTTTGCGGTGTAACGCCGCAAGCCCAAAACACCGGCACTTCCCCTTCGTTTATTGTTACGCTGTCGCCGTAATCGGGCTTCGTAACATCCTTTATGCCTATAGCTTCGGGATTTCCTATTTGTATCGGCGCACCGTGAACTCTCGGCATTGAAGCCGTAACATTAACCGCTTTTACAACTAAATCATTTGGAATAGGTCGCATTGATACAACCATATTTCCGTGAAATTTGCCTGACGGTTGAAGCTCGATATTCGTATTAAACATTGGCACATTTTTATTTTCCTCAATATGCCTGACAGGAACATCAGCTTCCAATAATTCACTTTCAAAGCTAAAGGAACAACCGATAAGAAAATACACAAAATCATCACGCCAATAATCGGTTATATCAGTGACTTCTTTTTCGAGAATGCCGTTTTTCCAAATTCTGTATTTCGGAAAATCCTTACATACATCGCCCTCACTCGCCATTGTTTTAAAACGCTTTGAGCCGACATCGCCGACTTCCAAAATCGGGCACGGCTTTGGATTTCGAACACAAAACAGCAAAAAATCAAACGCATAATCCTTTGGTAAAATACAAAGATTAGCCTGAGCATAGCCATTGCACATACCTGATGTTTGGCAATTTATTTTGCCGTTTCTGATAAGTTTTTTTACTTCCTGCGGCAACATATTTGAATAATCCATAGGCACTCCTAAAATAATTTATCAATATACTTTTTTTGCTTAATTGCTATTTTTTCGGCAGTATTAACGTCAATAATCTCAAAGATAATTTTGTCGCCCGGTTTCGCCTGTGCAAGCTTTGGCAAATCGGCACTTATCACTGTTGCTATTTTTGCATATCCGCCTGTTGTTTGGTGGTCTGCCATAAGCACAATAGGCATTCCCGAATTAGTAATTTGTATTGAGCCAAAAGTAATTGCATCAGAAATTATTTCTAATTTTTCCTTTCCACGCAAAGCAATTCCCCACAGCCTTATACCCATTCTGTCAATGTCGGAGGTAACGGTGTACTGTTGCTTTGAAAACAGCAATAAATCATTTTCGCAAAACATATCGTCCTGCGGTCCTAATACTACCCTTGTTTTTATTATTTTATCATAAGTGTTTTCCAAAAGCTCCCGCTTTTCGATATTTTTAATTTTGTCAGCTTTGCCGATTTTAAGAATATCGCCCGCTTTAAGCTTTCTTCCCTCAAAGCCGCCAACATTTATTTTAAGATTTGTTGAGGCGCTGCCCATAAACAAAGGAACATCAAAGCCCCCCGCAACCGCAAGATAACATCTTAATCCCTGTTTAAC
>DAVZKM010000181.1:0-3840 GCA_052272245.1 Eubacterium sp. | reverse complement strand
ATCGAGCAAATCAGAGCAGGCTCAAAGGCTTATGAGGAGCAAGCTCTTCGCAAAGACGGCGAGGCTTCCGTTTTAGAGACTACTTTGAATCATAATAACGAAACTATCGTTAGACTTAAAAACGATATCGGCGATGTTGATAACACCAATCTTTCTATTGATGCTCAGATAGAGGAAAAAGAGCAGTTTATCGCAAGCAGTAAAAATGAAATTGAGAAAAAGAAGGCTGAACTTAAAAGTGTTACGGATGAGATGAATAATCTCCTTTCGTCTAATGAGGAATTTTCAAAACTTACTGTTGAACTTAATCAAAAGATTACTTCTCTTACTTTGAAGCTCTCCGACTGCCGTGTTAAATGTTCTCAGGCTCTCACTTCTTCTCAGGAAATCAAGTCAAGGCAGAGCGTTGTTGATTCATCAATTGAAAAAAGCAGTGAGGAACTTGAAAAGTTTAAAGAACTTAAAGCAAAAAGTGATGAAAATTTAGCGGATTTGCAAGCACGTATTGATGAAAATAACAATTCAATGCAGGGCTATAAAATCAAACTTGAAAATAAAACCGCAAATGCAGATAAGATTAAAGCAGAACTTGAAAAAGTAACTAACGAATATAACCAAAAGGTGCAAAGAGCAAAAATGCTTTTAGACCTTGAAAAAAATATGGAGGGCTTTTCGGGCGCTGTTAAGGCTGTTATGCGTCAGGCGCAGAATAAGGCACTTTCAGGTATTCACGGACCGCTTTCTCAGCTCATCACAGTTGATAATGAGTACAGTGTGGCAGTTGAGGTCGCACTCGGTGCGGCAATGCAAAATATAGTAGTCGGCAATGAAGCAGACGCTAAGCGTGCAATTTATTATCTTAAAAATAACCGTGTCGGCAGGGCAACGTTTCTTCCTGTTTCGGCAATCAAGCCGAGAAGTCTTGATGAAAGAGATCTTGACGATAACTTGGGCTTTATTGCAATTGCAAGCGACCTTGTTGATTGTAAAAACGAGTATAAAAATATTATCTCTAACCTTTTGGGCAGAGTTGTTATAGTTGAGGATATGGACTCGGCTATAGGCATTTCAAAAAGATATTCAAACAGATTTAAGATTGTTACCGTTGACGGTCAGGTTATTAACCCCGGCGGTTCAATGACAGGCGGTTCGCAGTCAAAGGGCGCAGGTATCCTCTCTCGTGGTAATATGATTGATGAGCTTAATAATGAAGCCAAAAAGCTTGAAAAGCAAGCGGAGGAAATCAAGGCTAAATATAAAACGGCACTTGAAGAGGCTAACTTTGCGCTTGCCGCTTTGCAGGGTGCTCAGGCTGATTTGCAGCAGGCTAAAGAAGAACTCATCAGGGCGCAGGGCGAGCATAAGCTTGTGGCTGAAAAGTATGACCTTCTATCCTCTCAACTTTCTGTTCTTGTTAATGAAAAGGACAGCGCTAAGCAGAGAATTGCAGAGTTTGAAAATGAGGCGAAATCTTGTGAGGTTGAAATCAAATCGATTGAAGATGAAATTTCAAAGACCGAAAGTGAGCTTGAAAAAACCTCGGGCAATGCAAGCGAGCTTAATGCAAAACGTGATGAGTATAGGGAAAAGAGCGAGAAAATCAATCTTGAACTTGTAACTCTTGCCAAGGATAACGAGGCGGCTAAGCTTTCTGTTGAAGAACTTAATTTCAGGAAAAATTCTCAGTCCGACAGAGTTAAAACGATTGAGGACGAGATTAAGTCAATTGAAGAGAGAAATCAAACGCTTATTATCTCAATCAATGAAATTAAAGCGTCTGCCAATGACCTTAGGGTTAAGGCGGAGCAGTCCGATAAGGATGTAAGTGAGCAGATTAATCAAAGAAACGAATTTGAAAAGCGCACAACAGAGCTTAGAGGCGAGGAAAAGATTAAAAATCAGGACAGAGAAAAGCTTTCGGGTTCTATCGTTCGTCTTGATGAAAGAAAAATTGCAATGAAAAAAGAGTATGACGAGCTTAACGATATGCTCTTTGAGCAATATGAGCTTACAAAGCACGAGGCTGAGGCGCTTGATATTAAAATTGATGATATGACGGCGGCTAAGCGCAGACTCCACGAGATTAAGGTTGCAATTAAGAGTCTCGGCTCAATCAACGTCGGTGCTATTGAGGAATATAAAGAGGTCAGCGAGCGCTACACCTTCCTTAAGGAACAAATAGGTGACGTCGAAAAATCGAAGAGCGAACTTATGAAGATAATTGAGGATTTGACTGCTTCTATGAGCGAAAAATTCCTTGCTCAGTTTAATAAGATTAATGAGGAATTTAAGGTTTGTTTTGCCGATTTCTTCGGCGGCGGTAAGGGTGAGCTTGTTTTGGAAGAGCCTGACAATTGCCTTGAATCACCTATTGAAATTCGCATTCAACCACCGGGAAAGTCGGTTCAAAATATCAACCTTTTTTCAGGCGGTGAAAAGTCGCTTGCGGCTATGGCGCTTTTGTTCAGCGTACTTAAAGTACAACCTGCTCCGTTTTGTATTTATGACGAGGTTGAGGCTGCACTTGATGATGTCAATGTTGAGCGTTTTGCAAAATATATGCGCAAGATGACAGATAAAACTCAGTTTATTTCAATCACTCACAGGCGTGGTACTATGGAGGAAGCAGATGTTCTCTACGGTGTCACAATGCAGGAAAAGGGCGTTTCAAAGCTTATTGAGCTTCAAACAGCCGAGCTTGCGGCAAAAATGGGGCTTGAATAATCTGTAATGTTAAATTATATGGCGGTAACTTACTTCTGCCGATAAATAATATATAATCCAATAATATAAAGGAAGAACTGATATGGGTATTTTTTCTGTATTTAAAAGAGGTCTTAAAAAGACAAGAGACGAGGGCATTACCGCTCAACTTGACGAGGTAATGGATTCTTATGAGAAAATAACGCCTGAGTTTTTTGACGACCTTGAGGAAATTCTTATAATGGGCGATGTCGGAATGCCGACTGCCGAAAGAATTATCCGTGATTTGAAGAGCAAAATAGAAAACGATAAGGTTGACGACGTAAGGCAAGTACGTGAAATGATGAAGGATATTGTTTCGGGTATTGTTTGGGGCGGTAGTTATTTAAGACTTCGTACCAAGCCGTCCGTAATTCTTGTTATCGGTGTAAACGGCGTAGGCAAAACGACTACTATCGGTAAGCTTGCTATGAGGTTGAAGGAACAGGGCAGAAGCGTTATTTTGGGCGCTGCCGATACTTTCCGTGCCGCTGCTATTGAGCAACTTCAGGTATGGGCTGACAGGGCAGATGTTGATTTGATTAAGCACGGCGAAGGCTCAGACCCTGCTTCCGTTGTTTATGATACCATTGCCGCAGGTAAGGCGAGGGGCAGTGATGTAATCATTATCGATACCGCCGGCAGACTTCATAATAAGAAAAATCTTATGGATGAACTTAACAAAATCAGCCGTGTTATTGAAAGAGAACTTCCCGACGCTTCTAAGGAAATTCTTTTGGTGCTTGACGCTACAACAGGTCAAAATGCCGTTAATCAGGCTAAGGACTTCAAAGAGGCAGCAGGAATTACAGGCATAGTACTTACTAAGCTTGACGGAACTGCCAAGGGCGGTGTTGTTCTTGCAATCAATAATGAACTCGACGTTCCTGTTAAATTTGTCGGCGTGGGTGAAAAGATTGAGGATTTACAACCGTTTGACGCAGATGCATTCGCCGCAGGTCTTTTCGATGCAAAAATTCCCAACGATGATAAGGAAATAACAGATTTTATTCAGCACGATGAAGATAATGCAGAAGAAAAAGCAGAGTAAGGGGTGTTAATATGGATTTTATTTTAGCAACAAATAATATGAAAAAG
>DAVZKM010000180.1:0-3918 GCA_052272245.1 Eubacterium sp. | reverse complement strand
ATTATTTAGGTCATAAATCACTAAATGAAACACAAAAATATGTATGGATGACTGTTGAGGGCACGCTTGCCCAACTCCACAAGAAAAAAGACCCGCTTTACGGCGGCTATCACGGCGGTCCCGCTTATTATATTCACGATTTTGTAGAACAAAAGAGAAAGAAAAAAATCAAAAAATCATTTTTTGCAATTTTATTTGCGATATTCGGCTTAATATGTTGGTGCGGAATAAGTCAGGTTGTCAGCAATTCCGTTACCTCGGCTTTTAAAAACGCTTTTTCAATTAAGCCGATTTACACAACCGTTGTGCTTGTAATTATTGCGGCAGTGATTGTACTTAGAAAAAACGCAACGGTTAAAGTGCTTGACGTTATTGTGCCGATAATGGCAGTCATATATTTTCTTGTAACAATATTTATTATAGTTAAAAACATAAATTTAATGCCGGGTGTATTTGAAAGAATATTTAAAGAAGCGTTTGGACTGAAGCAAGTTGCAGGCGGTGGCTTCGGTGCTGTTTTAATGAACGGAATTAAGCGTGGCTTATTTTCTAACGAGGCAGGCTCCGGATCGGCTCCCTGTGCGGCTGCGGCGGCAGAGGGCAAGAAGCCTCAAACAGTCGGTATGGTTCAGTCACTCGGAGTGCTTATTGACACAATCGTTATTTGCACCTGCACGGCTATGATAATGCTTTTAGTCCCTGATGAAATATCTAAGAACAAGCAAGGAATGGACCTTTTGCAATGCGCTATGGATTATCATCTCGGAAGCTTCGGCACAATTTTTGTTGCAATCATTCTGTTTTTATTCAGCTTTTCAACCTTTATCGGTATTCTTTTTTATGCAAGGTCAAACGTGGCATATATCTGCGGCAACAATTGGTGGAGCCAAACGCTTTATAAAATAGTTGCACTTATAATGCTGTTTATCGGCGGACTTCAGGCATATACAATTGTTTGGGACTTAGGCGATGTGGGCATAGGTCTTATGACAATTGTCAATTTAATAATCATTATTCCTATGTCAAAAGAAGCAATAAAGTTGCTTGATAAAAAGGATTAAAAAATAAAATTAAGCGTCATCAAAGGAATTTTCCAATGATGACGCTTTTCTTATTAAAGCTACATTTTTATGATACAAACAAGTTTGATTTTTTCAAATCATCAGCTATCAGGCACACTCCTATTCCGTACCCTCGTCACAAATGTCAATTTTATAAATAGGCTCGTTCTTTAAAATTGAATATTCCTCGGACGAAAGCACCTTTTGTTTAAATTCATCAACATTTTCTGCCCAATCGGTTCGTGAAAGCTCGCTTATTTTACTTGACGGCGGATAAATTACGTCAACGTGAATTTGATTATATCCACCATTCTCTGCCTCATACTGCCTAACAAGCGAAAAATAATAAAGATCATCACACGTGAATGAAAAAACACCCGTTTCAAAAAGAAGCTCTGAATCATTCAAATCAATTTCGCACATTTTGCAAAATGTATCCACAATCTCGCAAAGCGAAGTTTTAGTTGTAATGTTTTCCTTTAAAAAAGTTAAAAACATTTTATTTCTTTTTTCTTGCGGCTTTGCGCTTTGCAAGCTCAGCTTCAAGTTCCTTACGCTTACGCTCGTTTTCAAGCTCCTTAGCCTTTTCTTCAGCCTCAGCTCTTGCCTTTGCCTCATCATACTGAGCGGCAATTTCATCAAGATGCTGGAAGTTTTCGTATTGAGTGAGAACTTTTTTAGCATCAACATAAGGTTTAGCAGCACGGTTAAACTGAGCGTGCTTATCCATTTCAGCCTTAGAAAGATTACGAACTTCTTTACGCTCATCAGAATACTTTTTAATTTCTGCTTTAAGTCTTTTAACTTCGTCAACATCCTTATCTTTCTTAGCTACATGGCTAAGTTTAGCAAGTTCGGCGATTTTATCATCAAGGCTGTCTTCCTGTGTAAAGTAATCATCAATTACAGCAAAATCAAGTTCACGAAATTCGTTAACAGAACCGAAGTATTTATTATATGCCTTAACAGCAGATACCTTTGAACGAGCAAGTTCGATAAAGAATTTTCTTTCTTCTTTTTCTTCAAGGTTAGATTTCGGCAAAGCCTTAGCTGATTTAAGTTCACCCTTAGCTTCGGCAAGGGATGTATTTTTAATTCCCTCAAGTCCGGCATCAAGTACATTTTGGTATACTTCAATTTTCTTCTTACCAAGCTCTGTATCAAACTTATTAAGTTCATCTACAACAAACTTTGAAATTTCAATTTCTTCATTAAAATCTACATCTGCTCTATAAGCCTTTTTTGCTTCTTTACGAGCATTTTTATCAGAAATACCCTTATAACTTGATTTATCAAGTTTTTTAGGTGTTGCAACTGCCATTTCTTTAGCGTTATTAACAAGGTCAATCATTTCTACAATATCCTTGTCCTTCATAGCATTGTTGCCATAGTCTTCAAATACGGCACGAACTTTAAGAACACGAACATATGATTTTTGCTTTCTTTCTGTCAAATCATAGAAGAAGAAAGGAATAACATTAAGTGTAGCACCGACAGCGGCAACAATAACCAAAATACGAAGAAGCGGAAGCAAAATGTTGTTAACATCATAAAGTGCAGATGATGGATTAACAAAGTTATTTTGACCGTTTGCAAGTTGGTCTGTAAGCATTTGAGAAAGTGTTTGCTTAGCACCCGGAAGAACCCTTGACATCAAACCGGTATTACTTGTTACTTTTTCTGCAATTTTAGCTGTCATACCGTATTTTTCTTGAAGAGCCGGCAATACACCTGCTGTAATAAGAGTAATAATGCCGCCGATTGTAGCAACTGCTGCAAACATACCGTCAATACGCTCACCGGTTTTATATTGCTGATAATCACGAATATCTGCCTGAATTGAAGGGTTGAGAATATGAGCAAACGCACCTACAACAGCATTAAGATACAAACATGCCATTACTGCCCAAATTACATAATTTTTAATATTACCGTCTGCTCCGGCAGAGCCGAGGAAGAAAGGATACATACATAAAATAAATATTATATTGAAAAGATTTGTAACTATTTGAACATTTTTCTTACCCCATTTTCTGATGCAGAAAGGAGCAAGAAGCATACCCCAAAGCGAAGCGTTACCATAAACAGTAGTAATAATTACATATGTACCCTGTGAGCAAGCACCGCCATAGTTACAAAGCCAATAAAGAATGTTAGCATACGCAGTTTCAAGGAAACCGATCCAAGTTGCAAGAGAAATAATCCAGAAATACTTATTTTTTGCTACTTCACGGAAAGCGTCGCTAAACTTAATTTGCACAACATGAGTCTTTGCCTGAATAATTTTTTCTTGTGTGTTAGCATAAACGACAAATACAAGAAGTGTACCGATTACACCGATTACAGGAAAAGCAATTCTATAAACCTTAATATCCGTTTGGTTAGTTCCGATAATTGCTGCAATTGCAGGAATAATAATATTGTAAACAGTTGGACCAAAAGAATAAATAATACTCTTAATTGATGCTACGTCTGCTCTTTCCTGCGAGTTAGGAGAAAGAACATGAATAAGATTTTCATAAGCATCATAGAAGAAATAATAGAAAAACTGAAGTGCAAGGTTAAACAAAAGAACTACTGCACACTTTGCAACATATTCAGCATTTCTGCCGAAGATTTGACCGTCACCTACAAGAAGATGAAGCTTATCATACGGGAACCAAACCATTGCAACAAAAATTACAGCGCAAGGAATACCCATTCTAAGCAAGTAAGGCCTATATTTACCAGCTTTATTACGTGTATTATCAACTATGTTAGCACGAACACCCGTTAATGGAATGCCTGCCAATACGCCGATAACATACATAATATACATATCGGTAAGACCTATACCGATAGTTCCTGAAAGGAACAC
>DAVZKM010000179.1:0-3970 GCA_052272245.1 Eubacterium sp. | reverse complement strand
ACCGATAAAATAGGGTGTAACATCTGTCGTCATCGTATTGGTGTCGTCCTTAGCCAAAAGAGTGTAGTCGCCCAAAATCGATGCGTCAACCTGCGTTTCAAGAACAAATTTTCCGTTTTTGTTTTCAAGTTCAAGCGATTTTGTTTTTCCGTTTTCCTGCGGTATTTCAACCGTCACTTTCAAACTGTTGCTGTACGTTTCCGGGGAATAAGCAAATCTGACATTTGCAAGCCACGGCTTTTCCTTGTCAACGCTTAATATTTCGGTGTTTACATCATATTCAATACCGTGATCATCGCTTGAATCATCGTCTGTTTGAATATATTGTCCGTTTTGAATATTGTTTTGAACGTTATTGATTTGGCTTTGCAAACTGTTGATTTTGCCGTTTTGGCTGAGTGCCGTTACCGTTGCGAAAATTACTGCGGCAGAAAGAACTATAACGCAAATTTTCAGTTTTTTATTTACTTCATTTATTTTTCGTGTGCATTCTTCATTTTCAAGCGAAATAAGTTCGTTGACATATTCTTTTGTATAATCATTTATACCGCCGTTTTCACCGTTGCTAAAGCCCAAAAGCTCATCAATCGTCACTTCAAAATAATTTGCAATGGCGGTAAGCTTTTTCAAATCAGGCATGGCAGTGCCGTTCTCCCATTTTGATACTGTTTGGCGAGAAACGTTCATCGCTTCGGCAAACACCTCTTGCTTAATATCCCTTGATTTTCTTAATTCTCTTAATTTGTCGCTGAAATTCATAAGGACACCTCCTTGGTTGATTTCTGCAATCATTTTACCAAAGAAGTGCCCCGCTTTCAATATATTTTAAGTTTTCAAAACGTAAACTTTGAGTTTACATAGCTTTTTGCTGTTATTTGCAAATTAAAAGACCATATCCCTTTTCTCTCTTATAAACAATTTTTGTTTCACCGTCAAGACCGAGATAAACGAAAAAGCTGTGACCGAGCATTTCCATTTGAACGATAGCCTCGTCGTCTGTCATCATATTCGGAGAAATGTTTTTCTTTCTCTTGATGTCAACGCTTGATGAGTCGAATTGGTCAAAATCGTCCATAGTTACATCGTCAAGCGGAGCGACTGCCTGCGCAATTTCATCAATTCCGCCCTTTCTCTTCTTATCAACGAGGAAGGTTTTGAGTTTTCTCAGCTTTCTCTTGAGGTCATCAACTGCCATATCAACAACAGGCTCAATCCTGTCTGCTCTTGCTTCGCCTCTGATAAATGAGCCTACGTTTACTACTGTTATATCGCACTTATAGCCGTCCTTTTTCTTGGCAAGTGTTACGTCAAATTCTGCCGACTCGGGGAGCATTTTTTCAATTCTTTTAAGCTCCTTTTCAATTCCATCCTTTGTACCCTGTTTGAGTTCAAATCCTCTTGCTGTAATGTTAATCATAAATAATACCTCCTGTGTTTAACCTAAGGGTATATGTCAAACTTTGATAAAAAAGAATAACCTATCCCTTATCTTAATTATACACCTAAATATTAATAAATTGTAGTATTTACATTAAATTATTTTTTTGATATAATTAATTTGTACGCCGTTTTGGGAAATAGGGGATATAGTAGGTTATGTATAAGAAAAAGAGAAACAGTATAGATAAGCTTAAAACACTTTTATTCGGCAAGGATTTAAGAGTTACCGAGGGCGAACCTTATAAAGAGGTCAGAGAATACGATTTTTCAAGCTATTATCCTGAGGAAAAATATATTAAAAAGCAGAACAAACCGAGGAAAAATGTTGTTGACATCAGGGAATACGGCGCAGATACGCAAAATTCAAACAATGCCCCGTTCATTAACAAGGCAATTGAAAAGGCAAGTGAAATCGGCGCAGTCGTACTTGTTGACGGCGGAGATTATGTGAGCGAAACGATTACTCTTTTGTCAAACGTTACTCTTTTTATCACTAAAAATTCCTCTTTAATTTCAAACGAAACAGGAAAGGGTTACGAAGAAAAAAAGGCTATTTTGTATGCCGAGGGGTGTGAAAATATTGCGCTTAAAGGCGGCGGAAAAATAAAGGGAAACGGTCATCTTTTCGGCTTGGAGCCTGTTGCAAGTGAGAATAATACCACCCCGCCTAAATATATTGACGTTATTGAAATGAGACAAGACTACAGAAGTCAGCTTCGCTTTGCCCACCCGAGCAAATACGGTGGTGCTATTTATTTTAAAAATTGCAAAAATATAACAGTTGATAATTTTATTATTGAAAACAGCGCTTATTGGACCTTTAAAATTTCAAATTGCGAAAATGTTGATATCAAAAATTTTGTTATTAATAATAACAGAAACGTTGCTAATGCCGACGGCATTGACCTTGCAGGTACAAGCAATGTAAATATCAGCCATTGCTTTATTTCTACCGCAGATGACGGAATTGTAATTAAAAATGCAAGCTGGCTCGGTAATACGAAAAGTATGAAAAACATAAATATAAGTGACTGCGAAATAATCAGCAGGACTAATGCAATTAAGGTCGGGACAGAAACAACATATGATATTTCCGATATTTCAATAAGCGATTGCAGGCTCTTTATGACTGATCTTTACCCCGGCAGCGTTTCCGGCATTTCTCTTGAAGCGTGCGACGGAACGGTGCTCAGTAATGTCAATATTAATAATATTACTATGGAGCGTTGCACCTGCCCGATATTTATTCGCCTTGCAAACAGAAACCGTGCCGCTTCGGTCAACAGTCAAAGTGCAAATGCTATTGAATTCGGCGCAAAGGGCAAAGGTAAGGCTGATTCTAGCGCTTTTAGGTTTAATATGCTCAGTGAAATTAAGGATATTAACATTTCAAATATAAGTGCAACAGGTGTTGAGCTTCCAATAATTATTGCAGGCTATAAGCAATTCGGAATTACAAAAAGACTTGAAAATATTACACTTAAAAATATTTTTCTCGATTATTACACTTGCGAGGAAACTGTTGACAGGCGTCGCTTCATTCCCGAGTATGCAAAAACGTATCCTGAGGGTTGGAGGTTTAGAAATCTTCCGTCATATGCCCTTTGGAGCAGGCATACAAAGAATTTAAAGCTCGAAAATTTCAAGTGTAACCACGTTTTGTCAACATGGAAAAAGGATATAATTCAAATAGACAATAAATAAAAGAAGCACCGTGCAGATTTAATCATTCTGTACGGTGCTTTGCTATATTCTTATATTAGTTTTCGTCCTCTGCAGTTGGGTACTTTAAGTCTTCTTTAGTCCAATCTTTAATTATTTCAAGAAATGCCTTTGCTTCCTCCTTAGCCTGCGGAAGATTATGGTCAAGGCAGTTGCCGCATTCCTTAGGTGACGCACCCGGAATAACGCCCCAATAATCTGCGATAAATTGAAATGCCTCTTTAATAAGATTTATTGAATAATTATCGCTTAGGCTTCTCGTAAGAAAATAAAATCCTGTTCTGCAGCCCATAGGTCCGAAATAAATAATATTGTCGCCAAATTCGGTATTTCTTACATAAGTTGCAAAAAGATGCTCAATTGTGTGCATAGCGGCATTAGTCATAACAGGCTCTCTGTTAGGCTTGCGCATGCGGATATCATATGTTGTGATATCGTCGTCAATTCTGCTGATATAAATACCTTTTTTAAGTATATTATGGTCTATTTGAAAGCTTGGAATAGTTTTCATTTTACTTCAACTCCTGTTAAAAATGATTTGTTTTGCGTGATTTTATATGTGTCCTCTCCTGCAAAAAACTTGTTAATCATATCGATTGCATCAAATTTTGCAAATTCAAATAAATCCTCAAAGCTGTCATTTCTTTTCAACTTGTCATAAGGCGAGGTCCACGTCTTTCGCTCTATATTACCATATTTTTTTGCATTTTCCAAGTCTTTTGGCCTCATCAATGCGCTAAATTTAAAATTATTCAAAAAAGGAGCGACTATACCGTCAATAATTTTGACGAGCCTTTCCTTTTTACCA
>DAVZKM010000178.1:0-3976 GCA_052272245.1 Eubacterium sp. | reverse complement strand
CTCACCAGCCACGACAGCTACTCCACCGTAGATGCCAATATAATATATTGTATATCAATATTGATATGTTATTACTGACATATGTCATTAATGAACAACTTTGTTAAATTTGTATCATTTATTTGTTAAAATCTTAACATATTAATTGTCATTTCTTATAAATATACTAAATAATATATAATTGTCGATTTAATATTTACAATTTATTAATAATATAAATTGTAAAAAAACGGCAAAATACGAATTTTATACCGTATTATTGCCGTTTTCAAGCTCATATTTAATTTCGAAAACATTTTCAATAAACAATTTTTCAAAATCAGTTAAAGTGTAATTTTTAGGATAAATCAGAATATCGGAAAAAGATTGTTTATTATCGATACATTTTTTAGTTACAAGCTTATGATTTTCAAGAAGACTTTTCGGAATAGGTGTAGTCCACATATAAGTGTTAGGCAGATTTGAAAGAATATCAAATTGGCTTCCTCGTTCTTGAATCAGAATTTTACTTTGAGAATCGTGCGAAGGAGTGTATCTTTTAATTTCTTCTTTTGAAACAAAGGGGATATATTCATCATCGTGAAGTAACACTGAATATTCCTTTAAATCGTTAAATTGAAGCTTTTGCTTTGTTGCAAGAGGATGATTTTGTGAAAACAGAATTTTATATTTGAAATTCCAAATTTCCTGAAATTGCATTTGTTTAGACATAATCATTTTTTTATATTTTGCCTCAAGCTCTGTCGGTATTCTGATAATTCCAAGATTATAACCGTTAATCATAACGTCGTTTAATATATCTGTGTTATTACATTCTTTGAAAGAGATATTGAGCTTATTGTTTTCGACGGCTTCAACAGTGTTACAAAATGCCACACTGATATATGATGAACGGGGAACAGCCAATTTCACATTGATTGTTTCTTTGTCGTTATTATATAAAAAACGGTTTAAATCATTTGTTTTTTTAATGATTTCTTCAGCCTTTTCTACAACTTTCTTTCCGCTGTCGGTTAAGATGACACCTTGCGAATTACGTATAAAAAGAGTGATTCCGTATTCTTTTTCAAATTCAATTACAGTACGGCTCAAATTCGGTTGATTCATATAAAGATTTTCTGCCGCCTTTGTTATTGAACCTACTCTTGCAATTTCAACTATGCAACGAAGCTGTTGAATATTCATATATTCACCGCCATTCATTTCTGTTAACTCTATTATATTATATATTAAAACATATTTATATTAAAAAAACAAGACAAACCGTAAAAGTTTGCCTTGTTAATGATTTATTGTCAATCAATTAATTCTTTCATATCGTAAAGACCTGCACTCTTGCCGTTCATATAAACAGCAGCATTTACAGCACCTACTGCGAATATTTCCTTGCTTCTTGCAGAGTGTGAAAGAGTGATTATTTCGTCACGACCTGCAAAAATTATTTCGTGCTCGCCAACAATTGTTCCGCCTCTTACTGCGTGAATACCGATTTCATTCTTGGTACGTTTTTCACGCTTTGAATGACGATCGTATTCGTATTTCATAGGCTGATCGATTTCTTCGCACATTGCGTCTGCAAGCATAAGAGCCGTGCCACTTGGCGCATCAATTTTTTGATTATGATGTTTTTCTACAATCTCAATATCAAAATCATTGCCGAGAACCTCAACAGCCTTTTTAGCAAGATTTGCAAGAAGATTAATACCCATACTCATATTATAAGTGAAGAATATAGGAATTTTATTTGAAGCATCTGAGATTAGCTTTTTTTGCTCATCGCTGTAGCCGGTTGTTGCAATTACAAGCGGTGTAGAGGTCTTTTCACAATAAGAAAGTAAATCGTTAAGAAGCACGGGATTTGAAAAGTCAATGATAGCATCTGCTTTTTCCTTGACTTCAAAAATAGAAGAGTAAATAGGGAAGTGCCCGTTATCTTCTGTATTAAGATCAACACCGGCAACTATGTTGCAATCGCTGCGATTTGCAACAATGCTTTGAATAACTTTGCCCATTTTACCGTTAGCGCCTGTTATAATTAGATTAGTCATTTTTTTACTTCCTTATTTAAACTTATTTTACTAAGCCATATTCTTCCATTGTTTCTTTAACGTATTTCTTGTTAGTTTCATCCATTTCAATAAGAGGAAGTCTTAAAGGACCTGCGTTAAATCCTATAAGGTTTACAGCCTCTTTTACAGGAATAGGATTGACGTCAACAAACATAGCCTTTGCAAGTTTAACGTACTTATCCATAAGTTCCTTAGATGTTTTCTTGTCGCCGTTTAAGTATGAAGCAACAATTTCATGAGTTTCCTTAGGTGCAATGTTAGAAAGAACGCTGATTACACCTTTTCCGCCACGCTCAAGAATGTCAAAAATTTGGTCGTCGTTACCACTCCAGATGTTAAGTTCATCGCCGCAAAGTTCGTGAATCTTAGCTACTTGATCAAGGTCGCCGGAAGCTTCCTTAATACCGTTTACTCTTGGAAGCTTCGCAAGCTCAGCAGCAGTTTCAGGCTTAATATTAACACCTGTTCTTGACGGAACATTGTAAAGAATTATAGGAAGATTTGTTGCGTCGTGAATAGCAGTATAGTGAGCGATAAGACCTCTTTGACTTGTTTTATTATAGTAAGGTGTAACGAGCAAAAGAGCGTCTGCGCCGTTTTTGCAAGCCTCTTGGCTGATTTCAATTGCACAAGCTGTGCTGTTTGAGCCTGTGCCTGCAATAACAGGAACTCTGTGATTTACATATTCAACGCACCATCTGATGCATTCATTGTGTTCAACAACCTTAAGTGTTGAGCTTTCGCCTGTAGTACCGCATACTACAATAGCGTCGGTGCCGTTTTCAATCTGGAAGTCGATAAACTTTGCAAATTCATCATAATTAACAGTTCCGTTCTCGTTCATAGGAGTGATAATAGCAACTGCCGCACCTGTAAAAATAGGATCTTTCATAATGATTATCTCCTTAAAACATTTATTATAAAAATATTAGTCAAAGTAACCTTCTGCTGCAAGAAGCTCGCCGAGAAGAACAGCGCCGCCTGCTGCACCACGAAGCGTGTTGTGAGAAAGGCAAACAAATTTGTAATCATATTGAGTGTCTTCTCTAAGTCTGCCGATAGAAACAGCCATACCGTGTTCAAGCATTCTTTCTGAATGAATCTGTGGTCTGTCAGGTTCCGTAAAATAGTGAAGAAACTGCTTTGGAGCAGACGGAAGATTAAGTTCCTGTGCTCTGCCTGAGAAGTTCTCCCAAATATTAATCATTTCTTCCTTAGTAGGCTTCTTATCCTCAAATTCTACAAATACTGCACCGAGGTGACCGTTTGAAACAGGAACACGAATGCACTGAGCAGTGAAAGCCGGGGAATCGGCAGAAACGATTTCGTCGCCTACAATTTTACCCATAAGCTTAAGAGGCTCTTTTTCACTCTTTTCTTCCTCACCGCCGATGTATGGAATAACGTTATCAATCATTTCAGGCCATGTTTCAAATGTTTTGCCGGCGCCTGAAATAGCCTGGTAAGTACAAACGAGTACTTTCTTAATAGGATATTTATCCTGAAGAGGGAAAAGAGCAGGCACATAAGACTGAAGTGAACAGTTAGATTTTACTGCGATAAAGCCACGCTTTGTACCGAGTCTTTTTCTTTGTGCAGAAATAATGTTAATATGCTCAGCATTAAGTTCAGGAACTACCATAGGAACGTCAGGAGTAAATCTGTTAGCACTGTTGTTAGATACTACCGGACACTCGTGCTTTGCATATTCTTCCTCAAGAGCTTTAATTTCATCTTTTTTCATATCAACCGCACAGAATACAAAATCTACCTGCGAAGTGATTTTATCAATATCATTTGTTGCGTCCATTACAACAATGTTTTTCATATTTTCAGGGATAGGTGTATCCATGCACCATTTTTTACCAACAGCTTCTTCATAGGTTTTACCTGCACTTCTTGAAGAT
>DAVZKM010000177.1:0-4012 GCA_052272245.1 Eubacterium sp. | reverse complement strand
CTATATCCGCCGTTAATCAAGGGAATAAAAGCAATTAGTATAGTCCTTGACAGAATTTATAAACGGTGATATAATTCAAGCATATTTTAATTTTTACAGTTAACAAAAACTAATGAAAGGAGCAAAGTTATGAAGCGTTCACTTACAGCACTTAATATGAATATTTATAATAATTACAGAAGCATGCTTTATCCCGTTAAGCCTGCTTTACTTTGCCGACCTTTCTTGTTATCCCTACTTGCGATTGATTGATTAGTTAATAGGGTAATTTGTAATCCGTTGGCATAATTATTGCTAACGGATTTTTATTTTTGTTAGAATTACAGAAGACTACATTTGACTGCACAACAGCAAATCAAATGATTTTTTTATAAAAGAAGGTGTAATATGTATCGAAATTGGAACGAAAAGAAAAAAGCGTCGGTAGTAAAAAATTCAATTTGGGCACTTAAGCTTGTTTGGAAAATTGACAAGGCGCTCCCGCTCGGATACCTTGTTTCAATAATCATCGAAAAGGTTTTCGGCTTATTCATTCAAAATGTATTATTTCTTAAAATTTTGCTCAATGCGATTGACCAAAACAAGGATTTCAGAGTTTATGTAAAATATCTTGTAATGCTATTTCTAATATCTGCTCTGCTTAATATTATTAACTGGTTCGGTTATTATAAAAAGCAGGTATCGGCCAAAAAGGTGCTTAAAGGACTTAACAACCTTGTATTTGAAAAAGCGAGTCAGCTTGATATTTCCTGTTATGAGGACCCTGAATTTTACGACAAATATCAAAGGGCAACAGAGGTTTTGTCAAACGGCTACTTTGATATAATCTGTTGGAATATTATAACTATAATAGGAAACTTTATTGCGTTTCTTTGCGTTATTACAACAGTTGCCGCTATAAACCCTGTTTATCTTTGCTTTCTTGCTCCGATACTGCTTGTGTTTGTTGTACAAACTATAAAAAATAAGGAATTTTACAAAAGAAATCTTGAGATGACAAGAAACAACAGATTAAAAGCTTACATTCAAAGAACAATATTTCTTCGTGATTATTCTAAGGATATGAGAACCTCAAATATTTTTGTTGTTCTTATGAACAGATTTGAAAAGGCAATTAAGTCAAACATAGAAATATATAAAAAATACGGAATAAAAGTATTTTTATATTCTTTACTTGGCTCACTGTTAGGAGAGCTGTTTCCTTTAATAGCGACATATTCCTATGCCGGCTATGAATTTATTGCACACAAGGGACTGACTGTTTCCGGCTTTTCCGTTGTGCTTTCGTCAATAAATTCAATAAATGACGCAGCCTTTCAAATAGCTGAATGCTTTGACGAGCTTTCTTGCATAGCCATATACTTTCAAGACCTGCGAGACTTTTTCGAGTATCAGCCAAGGATAACAGACGGCAGGCTTACGGCGGATGCATTTGAAAGTCTTGAATTTAAAAATGTAAGCTTTACATATCCGGGTACCCAAAAGCCATCTATTAAAAATGTATCCTTTAAAATAGAAAGAAATAAAACTATTGCAATTGTCGGCGTCAACGGTGCAGGAAAATCTACCCTTGTTAAACTGATTTTACGATTTTATGATGTAGACGAAGGAGAAATTCTTTATAACGGCAAAAACATTAAGGAATACACCTTAGAATCTTATCGTAATGTCTTTGCGACTGTTTTTCAGGATTATAAAAACTTTGCTTTGTCAGTATTTGAAAATGTTATGTGCCGTGAATGTGATGAAAAAAGCAAAAAGCTTGCTAAAAGCTCATTGATAAAAAGCGGTGCTTGGAGTAAGGTTAAAGCATTTGCTAACGGCGGAGACACTGTACTAACTAAAGAATTTGACGAAAACGGAGTAGGTCTTTCCGGCGGAGAGGGGCAAAAGGTATCGACAGCAAGACTGTTTGCAAAGAATTTTGAAATAGCAATTCTTGACGAGCCTTCATCTGCTCTTGACCCGATTGCGGAATATGAAATGTATGAAAATCTTATAAAGGCTACTGAAAACAAGGCTGTTATCTTCATTTCTCACAGACTGTCAAGTTCTGTACTTTCTGATGAAATTCTTGTAATCGACAACGGAACAATTGTAGAACGTGGTTCTCACAATCAGCTAATGAGTCTCAAAGGAGAATACAGCAAAATGTTTACACTACAGGCAAGTTCATATAAAAGGGAGGTAAATAATGAAGAAGAAATTTAAAAATGAACATTCCGTAATATCTAATATATTTTTCTTTTTAAAGCTTTTGTTTGAGCTATCTCCTTTGTTTATCGTCTGCGAGCTTATTCAGGGCATATTATGGACTGTTCCGGGAAAGCTTATTTCTGTTCTCGGAGTAAAATATATAATTGATGTTGTTTCAAGCGGAGAAAATCTCAACAGAATAATATACGCTGTTATTTTAATTTCCGCTGTTATGCTTGGAACTCGTGTGCTTAGTATTGCATTTGGTGTTTTATTAAGGGATATAAGCAAGGAAAAGCTATATTATCGACTTAACAAAAAGCTTTACGAAAAAGCAAGGTCGCTTGACCTTGAAAGCTATGATAATCCTGACTTTTACAACAGCTTCATTCTTACTGTTGAATCATCTTCGGATAACATTCAAAATTTATTAGGAATAGTCAGAAATTATATTGCAAACATAGTTTCATTTATAGCAATATCATCTGTAATTTTAACGATAGACCCGTTGTGCCTTGTTATAATAATTGCCACAATTTTCATATTTCTTCCGCTAAGCAAAAAGGTTGGAAAGCTTCAAATGGACAGAAGAACCGAAAACACAAGGCTTCACAGACGTTCCGACTATTTTCAAAGAATTTTCTATTTACAGGACTATGCAAAGGAAATAAAAATGAATGATATTAAGCCTCTCTTAATTGACAGATACAACGACGCTGCTGACGCTGTTGTTGACAATCAAAAAAGCTTTTGGGCGAAGATATCAGCAAACTACTGCTTGCAAAACATAGGTATTCAAATATTTGGCTTTATGTTTATTCTTCCTCTTTATTTAGGATATCTTGTAATTGTAAAAAAATCTATTTCTTCAGGAGATTTTGTTGCAAGCTTTAACGGAGCATATTCTATTGCAATGTCAGTTAACTTTCTCACCGTTTGGGCGCTTGCTCAATTTGAAGAAAGAGGAAAAATGATTGAAAAATACAGAGAATTTCTTAGAACAGACAGCAAAATAAAAGATGGAAAAAATGATAAAGCAGAAAATGAACCAAAGGAAATAGTAATAAAAAATCTGTCATTCACCTATCCCGGTAATGACAAGCCCACCTTGAACGATATAAATTTAACTATAAAGCCTTATGAAAAGATTGCACTCGTCGGCTACAACGGAGCCGGTAAAACTACGCTTACAAATTTGCTTTTGCGACTTTATGACGCAAGCGAGGGAGAAATACTTATTGGCGGCGTTAACATAAAGGATTTTTCTCTTGAGGCACACAAGAGCAGATTTTCAGCTGTTTTTCAGGACTTTCAAACCTACTGTGCAAGCGTCGGTGAAAATGTTGCACTTGATGCTTCCTATAACGAAGAAAATGTCAAAAAGGCACTTTTCCATAGTGGTTTTAGTAAGAGCTTGAAAAACGGTATTAAAACAGAGCTTCTCAGAGAATTTGATGATGAAGGCATAATGCTGTCAGGAGGAGAAAGTCAAAAGGTTGCCGTTGCACGAGCCTTTTACAAAAACTGTCCATATGCAATTCTTGACGAGCCGTCGGCAAATCTTGACCCGGTTGCCGAATACAAGCTTAACCAAGCAATGATGAAGGCAGCAGAGCATAAAACAGTAATTTTTATTTCTCACAGATTATCAACAACTGTCAATGCTGATAAAATTTATGTAATGGAAAACGGCAAAATTATAGAAAGCGGATCGCACAACGACTTAATGAAGCAAAACAAAACATATGCCAATATGTTCAATTTACAGGCAGAAAAGTACAAAAAAGAAGCATAAGCAAAAAGGGGCTGTAAAAAA
>DAVZKM010000176.1:0-4028 GCA_052272245.1 Eubacterium sp. | reverse complement strand
AATTGTTTTTGCGTAGTTGTTTTTCCAGATGTTTTTTCCGCTTACAACACCGGCAAAAAGCTTTTTTATTATATAAAATTCAAAGCCTAAAGTCAATAGATTTATTAATTTTAATAAATACTTATTTTACAATACTTATCCATTCATCTTTTACTTTAATAATTTCGTGCTCGCAAATATCATCATTTGTGATTATTTTAAGCTATAAATTAATTTTTCACTTTTTTATAATAACAAATATTAAATAATTTATATATAAAAAACTGCCGTGAATTAACACGACAGTTTAAATTAAAATTATTTACTAAACTTATGGAATACCTTTTTACCCTTTTTAACAATGATTTCATTTGAAAAATCATCGGCAGTAAATGTCATATTAGGGTCAGTTGCTTTTTCGTCGTTAACGCTGACACCGCCCTGAGTAATAAGACGTCTGCCCTCTCCCTTAGACTTGATAATACCGGCTTTAACCATCATATCAAGAAGCATAATTGAGCCGTCAATAAAATCATCATCTGAAAGTACGGTTTCAGGCATATTTGAATTATCTGCGCCACCGGCAAAAAGTGCTTTTGCGGCATTTTGAGCCTTAGTAGCTTCTTCCTCACCGTGAATCATTTTTGTAAGTTCAAAAGCAAGAACTTCCTTAACCGAATTAAGCTCGGCGCCCTCAAGCTTAGCGTACTCATTAATTTGCTCCATAGGAACAAATGTAAGAAGCTTCATACACTTGATTACGTCATCATCGCCGACATTTCTCCAATATTGATAGAACTCATAAGGCGAGGTTTTTTCAGCGTCAAGCCAAACAGCGCCCTTTTCGGTCTTGCCCATTTTCTTACCCTCAGAGTTAGTAAGAAGAGTGATTGTCATAGCATTAGCATTGCCTTGAAGCTTTTTTCTGATGAGTTCCATACCGCCAATCATATTTGACCACTGGTCGTCGCCGCCGAACTGAAGGTTACAGCCGTATTTCTTATAAAGAGTATAGAAATCATAGCTTTGCATAATCATATAGTTAAATTCAAGGAATGAAAGACCTCTTTCCATTCTCTGTTTATAACATTCAAAGCTTAACATTCTGTTTACGCTAAAGCAAGCGCCAACCTCACGAAGAACGTTGATATAGTTAAGGTCAAGAAGCCAATCAGCATTATTAACCATCATTGCCTTACCCTCTGAAAAGTCGATAAACTTAGACATTTGCTTTTTAAAACAGTCGCAGTTATGCTGAATGATTTCAGGTGTAAGCATCTTACGCATATCGGTTTTGCCGCTTGGGTCACCAATCATACCGGTACCGCCGCCGATAAGGGCAATCGGTTTATTGCCTGCCATTTGAAGCCTTTTCATAAGGCAAAGTGCCATAAAGTGACCAACGTGCAAGCTGTCAGCAGTCGGATCAAAACCGATATAAAATACAGCCTTACCGTTATTGATTAGTTCTCTTACTTCGTCCTCATTAGTAATTTGAGCTATAAGTCCTCTTTCTTGTAATTCTTCATAGACTCCCATTTATATATCCTCCTAAAATAAAAACAAATTTACAATGACAAAGTGGCACAAGTGCCGTTTTTCACCTTTTGTTCAATATTAATTCCCATAGTTAATTACCATACAAATTTTGATTTAATAATTCCTCTGCACTTTGAAGAAGAGTATCGGTTATTTTAAGACCGCCCATAATACGTGCGAGTTCACTCTTTCTGCCTTCAAAATCAAGCGGTGTAACCGAAGTATATGTTTTATCATTTTCAAATTTTTTTTGAATAAGAAAATGCTCGTTAGCATTTGAAGCAATTTGAGCAGAATGAGTAACACATATAACCTGTGTGTTTTTCGAAACAGATTTAAGCTTCAAGCCGATTTTTTGACTTGCTCTACCGCTTACGCCCGTGTCGATTTCATCAAAAATCAAAGTACCAATTGTATCATTGTACGATATTATGCTTTTAATTGCAAGCATTATTCTCGAAAGCTCACCGCCTGATGCAACCTTTGACAAGGATTTAGGCGGCTCACCGGGATTTGCGGAAATCATAAATTCGATTTTGTCAAAACCTGTTGATGATAAATTACCCTTATCAAAATTAACAAAAAATTGCATTTTAGGCATATCAAGAAATGAAAGTTCGTTTTTTACTTTTTTTTCAAAATCAAATGCAACCTTTTTTCTTTCAATTGAAAGTTTTTCGGCAAAACTAACTGTTTCATTTAATAAGCCGTCATATTCTTTATTAAGTCTGTCAAGCTCCTCGTCAGCAAAAAGAATTGAATTTCTCTTTTGCTTGGCATTTTCAAGAAAAGCAAGCATTTCTTCTTCGTTTTTTCCGTATTTATTAGAAAATTTATAATAAAGGTCAAGTCTTTCGTCAATCATTTCAATTTCTTCGGGTGAAAAATCAATTGACATTAAAAGTGCTTCCGCCTTATCCTTAGCAAGTTCCAGTTTATCGTTTATATAGTTAAATACGTCGAAAATTTCCTTAGTTTCGTCATATTTGAACAGCATTCTTGAAACGTCCGTGCAAGCCTGTTCAACGCCTAAATTTTCATCATCACCGTTAATAGTTGAAACAGCAAGATTAAGTGCTTTTATTATATCCTCACTCTTTTGAATAAGTTCACGTTTTTTAGTAAGCTCTTCCCTCTCGCCTATTTTGATATCTGCTGCCTCAAGTTCATCAATTTGGAAATTCAGAATTTCAAGCCGCTTTTCCTTATCACTTTCATCAATGGCAAGTGATTTAAGCTTTCTGCGAACACTAATAAGCTTTTTAAACGAGTTTTTATAATCGGTTAATACCGACTTATCATTCAAAAGCATATCTATATATGTATATTGCAAATCAGGATTTAATAGTGCCTGACTGTCATGCTGACCATGAACATTAACAAGAAACGAACTTATTTCTTTAAGCATAGAAACGGTAACGGTTTTGCCGTTTACCTTGCAAAGTGATTTACCGTTTGACGAAATTTTACGACTTAAAAGCAGTGAATTTCCTTCGTCAATCTCAATGTCAAGTTCCCTTAACTTATCGCAACTTGATTTGCAAATATCATCAAAATAAGCACTTACAAACCCATAATCGGCATTATGTCTTACAAGCTCTTTTGAAGTACGTTCGCCCATTATTGCATTAATGGAGTCAACAACAATAGATTTACCTGCACCGGTTTCGCCTGTCAGAACATTAAGACCGTCACTGAAATTGACGCTTGCCTTTTCAATAACAGCTATATTTTCAATGTCAAGAGTTCTTAGCATTTAAAATCTTCTCCATATTCATTGTAAATATTTTCGCAAAGTCCTCAGTTTTACAAAGTACAAAAATAGTATCATCGCCGCTGATTGTGCCAACGACGCCTGTCCATTCCATTGAGTCAATTGCAGTGCATACGGCAACAGCCATACCTGAAAAGCATTTAATGCAAACGATATTTTGAGCGTATTCCACATTAATTATTGATTCCCCAAAAATACCGCCTGTTCTTCTTGCATTTTCATTATTATTTTTCTTGCCTGTTGAATAAATGTATCTGCCTTTATCTGACAAGTCCTTAACAAGGCGCAGTTCCTTAATATCACGTGATATTGTTGCTTGTGTAACCTCATAGCCGTTTTTCAAAAGAAAAGCCTGAAGTTCTTCTTGAGTTTCAATATCATGGGAGTTGATAAGTTCTAATATTTTAGCGTGTCTTCTCTTTTTCATTTATACTCTCCTCTCAATAATTTTCTTATTAAGAATTTCGTAAAAGTTTTCAGGTTTTAGTTTAATAAGCTTAGTTTTAATATCCGAAGTCTTGATATGTATTTCACAATCAGGAGCCAAACTGACAGCTTCCTGACCGTCAACAGTCATAATCGGAGAATTATTTTGATCGTTATTTGCTTTAATAATCAATTCTTTATCCGCTGAAAAAATAATACTTCTGTCCATAAGTGAATGTGGGCAAATCGGTGTTTCTATAATACAATTCGCTTCAGGGCTTACAACAGGACCTCCTGCAGCCATTGAATA
>DAVZKM010000175.1:0-4072 GCA_052272245.1 Eubacterium sp. | reverse complement strand
CATTGACCCAGAATTCCTTGCTTATAACCTCTCCCGGTGCAATAATCGGACTTCCCGGTGGATAGGCATAAACATATTCTCCTGAAATTTTGTTTTCTGCCGTATTTAAGTCTGTTTCTGCTGTGCTTTCAATTTCAAAAGTTTCGCATTTTTTTATCGGCAGACTTGGTTTTTGGAACTTTATTTTCTTTGCTTTTCTTTTTTCTAAGCTCGACAGTGCATTTATTAATTTGTCGAATCCGCTTTTTGTATCACATACGGTTGAAATTAAAATCACGTATTTAAGGCTGTCACCCTCAACCTCAATGCCGTATTCCCTTAAATGATTTGAAAGTTCAAAACCATTGTAACCGTCAACGCTTAAAACTATGCGTGTTATGTCATCATTTTTCAATATGTTAATGTTTTTAAATTCATTTGCTCTATTATAAAAATCGTCAAGTAATATTTTGTATTTTTCAAAATCACTTTTGCTGTTTAACAAAAAATCAATGCATTTGTCAATTGACGCCATAATTACATAACTCGGCGAACTTGTTTCGTATATATCCATATATTTTTTCACCTTGTCGTAAAGACTTGAGTTGTCAATATTAATAACGGCGCTTTGAGTAAGCGCAGGCAATGTTTTGTGCAGTGATTCAATAACAATGTCGGCTTTTGGTTGCTTGGGTAAATAACTTGAAAAGCCGAAATGTGCACCGTGTGCCGCATCGATTATGAGCGGAATCGGGCAGGCGATATTGCTTACATAACCCTCATATGTCGGCGATGTTATAACAACGGCGCAGGCATTCGGCGTTTTCTTGATGGCTTTGTCAACCGATGCTTGCGTAATTTGTTTATAACAGCCGAATTCATTATTGTATTCAGGCTCAATATATTCAATTTTAAGCCTATTAATAAAACAGGCATTATATACCGACTTGTGGCAATTGCGTGCTATTATTATTGTGCTGTTTTCTTTTGCTACTGCGCTTATTGCCGCTAAAACACAACCGGTTGAACCGTTTACACTTATAATGCTTTTTTTATAGCCGTAAAGCGTTGCTAAGCTTTCCTGTAAATCCTTTATTGTGCCGGTAGGGGAGTGCAGATTGTCGAAACCTGATATTTCCGTTATGTCTATGTTGGCGGACGGTATGCCGAAATTGATATTTCTTTTGTGACCGGGCATATGAAACGGATATAAATTGTTATCCTTTAATTTATTGTATAACTCCAACTTTTTCTTTTCCTTTTCTTAAATTATTAATTGTCAGCATTATGTATCCTGCAAATATCGGCACAATCTCAATTAATGCAGTTTCCTTGAATATGATGAGCATTATTAAATCTATAACTAAAACAACTGCACTTATCGAGGCAAATAAATATTTCTTAGTAAGAAAAAATGATAAAAAAACATTTATACCCGTTATAACGGAAAAAGTAAGCGAACCTATGCAATGTGCTAAATATTGCGGATATTTGTTGTAATCAAAATCGCACGTTAATGTCAGCGCCATTCCTATAGCAGAAAGAAAAAGCAATATAATGTAAAATTTATATTTTGTTTTTAAAAACGCAATTGATATGTTGGTTGCAAGGGCAATGTATGTAGAAATTCCCCAAAGAGTAAATATGGTATGGTGTTCAAGACCAACGGTTGACAGTGCACTCTCGTTTCCTCTAACCCCACATATTGTTAAATAATAAACAGTGATTATAACTGCTGTGATTACAGTTATTAAGCTTATTGCTTTTTTCATATTTTAATTACCTTTATAATTTATCTATTGCTTTATTAAAATTATAACATATATATAACATATATTTATTAAAATTATAACATATATATGATTGACAATTCAACAAAGTTGTGATATTATTTAAACAGTTTTTGAATATTTAAGGTGAAAGAATTATCTGAATATAGGTTCTGCCCCGGATGTCCTCGCCATTGCAGAATTAGAGGGCTTTTTTATTTTGCTTTTTAGTTTGGAAATAGATATTTAAATTTACACAACAAAGGTTAATGCATTGCGTAACTGACAATTTTATATGCGGATGTGGCGGAACTGGCAGACGCGCAGGTCTCAGACTCCTGTGGATATTGTTTCCTTGTGGGTTCAAGTCCCATCGTCCGCACCAATATTGTTGAGTTTATGTTAGGTGTTTATGGCTTTGCTGTGTTTTTTGCTTTTGATTGTTAATTATACAAAAACGCAATGTTTAATATATCTGCTTAAAACTTATCGTGTTGATAAATAATTCATTTAATTATATTTACTCAAATTTTTAAATTGGTGTAAAATATTGAATATTAGTATTATTAGGAGTGAGAAACAATGGAATTCGAATTGATTTCAACTAAGGATCTGTTTGAAGATGAGGATATTGTTGTAATCAGCCGTATCGGAAAGGTATTTAATGCCAAGGTTGAAATTATCGACGTTGCAATTAAAGATGAAAACGGCGATATTACCAACATCATGGAAGTGAAGCACAAGATTTTAGGCTATATATAATTGCTTAGTGATGAAAAGAGTTGGAATACTATCAACTTCTTTGACGCTTTTTGTTATATGTTTGTTTTCATTTTCTGTTAATGCATTTGCTTTTAACAATGAATATATAACAAATTTTGGCAGTTGGTATAAATATGGAGATCTGATGAACATAAATAATGATGTTTTGTCAGGTCAGCTTCACTATGCTCTTGACGAGAACGATGCTTGTGCTTATTTTTACTTTATATACAGTAATTGCGACGGCGATTATAAGGATGAGGACGTATCTCTTGAATTTGAAATTTCAAATAGCACAAATAAATATTCATTTTCCGTTTCAAAATCAGGTGTAAAAAACGGCGATAAAGATATTTATATTGATTATGATTTTGATAATGTGAATTCTGAGTTCGGCAATGGGCGATTATTGGCTGGATTTGAAATGAAAAATAAAACCGATAGGTCTTCGCTCAATAAAATTACCTGCACATTCAGTGCTGATTCAAAAAACAGTTGTGTAATTCTTGACGATTGTGTTTTTGATATGCGTGTTTCAGCTGATGATCGGTCGCAAAATAATTCCTGTTCTAAGTCAAGACGTGAAAGAAAAGGCGCAACTTCTACCTCTATAAGTGCGCCCAAAACCAATAACAATAATAAGAAAACAAATAAGAGTGCCACAACAAAATTTGTTCCGAAGCATACGATTAATAATCATAACGACAGTGATAGGAAAAATAAGAATGATAATAATTCAACTAAGTTTTCCGGCACAGCTACGACGTATGATATAAAATCTTCTGCTTCGCCGTCAGAATCCGGCAGTAATGTTACGCAAAATGAAACTGTAACGTCCGGTTTCTCAAATAATAACGGCGGCAGTAAATTGTTGTACCCCAAGAATAGCAAAATTGCTTTTCGAATGGCAATCTTTTTCGCTGTTTTAGGAATTGCGGCACTTGGTTGCGGTTTGTTTTTAAAAGATAATTTAAGAGATAATAATTTATCTGATAAAAATAACGATAACGAAAACCCGGATGATGAAGATAATGAATAATCTTTGCTGCATATTTTATTAATAAATGCAGGTTTGTCAATGATATGTTACAAAATTAAAAAACTTCACCGTTGGCAGTAAAAGCTTTAATGTAATCGGCAGGAGATTTCCAATTCAGAGGACGCATAGGAAAATTGTTGTATTTTCTGCTGTGAACAGCAAGTTTTTTTAAAAAGTCATCGAATGAATAACAAGTATGTGTTGCGTAGAAATATTCGTTATCTTTGCGGTGAGAACGCTCAACCTTTCCGTTATGTCTTGGCGCTTATCGGAGATTAGTTTTAGTTGTGCGGGAGTATGTTGATTTGGATGACTGTGCGGACGACGTGAACGGTCTGCAAGACTTTCAAGCGTTCCGTCATATCGTTTCATCCAACGATACAACTTTGCTACATATTTTATTAATAAAAGTGTTGACAATCAAGCGGTTTAGTGATATTATATCTAAGTCGCTTGATTAAGCGCCTTGAGTCTATGGGCCATTAGCTCAGTTGGTCAGAGCCACCGGCTCATAACCGGTTGG
>DAVZKM010000174.1:0-4089 GCA_052272245.1 Eubacterium sp. | reverse complement strand
TCCCGTGGTAATGAGACTTTGCTTTATCCTTATGTTGAATCAAAGGGTAACTTCGGTAAGGCTTACAGTAAAAATATGGTGTATGCCGCATCTCGTTATACCGAGGCTAAGCTTGCACCGATTTGCCATGAACTTTTTGACGATATTAAATCCGATACGGTCGATTTCGTTGATAACTATGATAATACAATGAAGGAACCGACGCTTTTGCCTGTTACTTTCCCGTCAATTCTCTGTAATGTTACTACGGGCATTGCCGCAGGTATGGCTTCATCAATTGCTTCATTTAATCTTAAGGAAATATGCGATACAACCATTGCTCTTATGAAAAATCCCGACCATGAGGTCAGTGATACACTCCTTGCTCCTGATTTTGTCGGCGGCGGATATATTCTTTATGATAAAGAAGAACTTGATAAAATTTATCGCACGGGCAGAGGTTCGGTTAAGGTTCGTGCAAAATATAGTTATGATAAAAAATATAACTGTATTGATATTACTCAAATTCCGCCTACTGCAACAAGTGAAGCTATAATTGATAAAATTGTTGAACTTGTTAAAACAAATAAAATTAAAGAAATCAACGACGTTCGAGATGAAACAGACCTTTCAGGATTGAAAATTACAATTGATTTAAAACGTGGAATTGATCCTGATAAATTTATGGCGAAACTCTATAAGTCAACTCCTCTTCAGGACTCGTTTAGTTGTAATTTTAACGTTCTTATTAAGGGCAGACCTATGGTTTTGGGCGTTAGGGATATTCTTCTTGAATGGGTTGATTTCAGGCTTGAATGTATCAGGAGAAGAGTTACGTTTAACCTTAATAAAAAGAAAAATCAACTGCATTTATTAAAAGGTCTTTCTAAAATTCTTCTTGATATAGATAAAGCAATTAAAATTGTCAGAGAAACAGAAAGCGAATCAGAGGTTGTGCCAAACCTTATGATTGGCTTTGGTATTGATGAAGTTCAGGCTGAATATGTTGCAGAAATAAAGCTTCGTCATTTAAACCGTGAATATATCTTGAAGAGAATTAAGGATATTGAACAACTTGAAAATGAAATTGTTGAACTTGAAGCTATTCTTTCAAGCAAAAACAAGATGAAAAAAATTATCATCAAAGAACTTGAAGAGGTTACGAAGAAATATGATAACGGCAGAAAGAGCGAAATACTTTATTCTGTTGACGAAAGTGTTGAAGAAGAAGCGGTTGAGGTTCCCGATTATCCCGTAACTTTGTTTATTACCGAACACGGATATTTCAAAAAAATCAAAACTGCAAATCTTCGTATGAGCGGCGAACAAAAAATTAAAGAAGGAGATACTCTTCTTCCTGAAATTGAATGTTCAAATAAAGATGAACTTTTGTTTTTTACAAATCAATGTCAGGTTTATAAGGCTAAGGTTGACGATTTTGCAGATACAAAAGCTTCGGTTCTCGGCGAATATGTTCCCGGAAAGCTTGAAATGGCTGAGGATGAGCAGGTGGTATATACCGCAGTTATAAGCGATTACACGGGATATATGATTTTTGTTTTTGAAAACGGTAAGCTTGCAAAGGTTGATATGGCTTCCTATGCTACTAAGACAAACAGAAAAAAGCTTATCAATGCTTATTCAAATAAATCGCCTTTAGCTCAGGCAATTTACATTAAAGAGGATACAGAACTTGTTATTTGTTCATCAAGCGGAAGAATGCTTCTTGTTAATACAGGTGCGATTTTACCTAAGACGACTAAGGATACGCAGGGTGTTTCCGCAATGAAACTAAAGAAAACTCATAAAGTCGTTTCTCTCCACATTTATCAAGATGGTGAATTTGAAAAAGCTTGGAGATTTAGAGCTAAAAATTTGCCGGCGGCAGGTGCGCTTCCCAGTGAAAATGACGTTGCTGAGCAGATAACATTTTAAAAAATAAAATAACACTTGCATTTTCATTTTACTTGTGATATAATTCATTAGTAATTTATATAGACGGAGGAGATACTATGCTCTGGTATCATTATGTTTTCGGTGCAGTATTAATTGTATTTTCAATTGTAATTACTATCGTTGTACTTATGCAGGAAGGTCGTTCGCAGAATCTTTCCGGTGCTATTGCCGGCGGTGCTGATACTTTCCTCGGCAAATCAAAAGGAAGAACAATTGAGGCAAAGCTTGAAAGAATCACCAAATGGATGATTGTTGTGTTTTTTGTTATAGTACTTGCTGCATTCCTTGTTTTTCTTTTTATAGGATAAGAATTAAAATGATTAACCTTGCGTAATGCAAGGTTAATTTTTTTGTGAGGAAAATATGAATTTTATTATTTTTGATTTAGAATGGAACAATGCTTATAACTATAAATTAAAGCGTGGTATGAATGAGATAATTGAAATCGGCGCAGTAAAGCTTGATGAAAATTTAGAGGTAGTTGACACATTTAAGCAGCTTATTAAGCCGCAGCTTTCAAAAAAGCTTGGCTCAAGGTTTAAAAATCTTACACATATTACTATTGATGAAATTAACGATAACGGAATACCGTTTGAAAAAGCCTTTGACGATTTTGCAAAATGGTGCGGCAGGAAGGACAACCTGTTTTTAAGCTGGTCAACAAGCGACTTGTATACCCTGGTTGCTAATTTTAAATATTTTGAAAATACCGTTTATGTTGATTTTATGACTAAGTATGCTGACGCACAAAAATATTGTATGAACTTTATTGAAAATGCGAGCGCTTCCAATCAAATCAGTCTTTTGCACTGCGCTGAAATTTTTGGGATTGATACAGACTCAGCTAATTTTCACAGAGCTCTTGAGGATTGTATGATTACGGCTTTCTGCTTTAGAAAGGTTTATGATCGTGATGAGCTTGCAAAATATATTCACACTTGTGATATTTCATTTTTTGAAAGGCTTGTGTTTAAGCCATATTATATCAGGGAAACGGAATATAAGGATTTTAAGCTTAATGATGTTGAAATAATATGCCCGATTTGCGGCGGTACGGTTGCCCCTATTAAAAAATATGAATTTACCAATAATACTTTTAGGGGAGCCGGATTGTGTGAAAAGTGCAACAGAAAGTTTTGGACTTATGTAAGGGCTAAGCAAACTTATGACGAGGTTGTTGTGTCGTCACGTGCCGTCCCTATTAACAAAAAAAGAGCAAAACATATTAACTGATTTTAAAATTTACAATTTAATTCTTTATTTATTATAATTTTTGTAATATAATAAATTATATTTTTTGACGGAGGTACTTATATGGCTTCAAATGATTATGATGATTTATTAAAGTCTTTTATGAGTAATTCTACAAAAGCATATAATGAAGATAAAACTTCAAGAGAAAACGGCAGTAATGTTCCTGCGTCTTATTCTCTTTCTTCCGCCGATGACAAAAAGGCAAAGAAGATACAGCGTGGCCGTGATATTGAAAAAGAACTTGTTCAAAAGCAAGAAAAAAAGCTTAAGAAAAAAAGAGCAAAACAAAACAAAACTCCTGCTCAAAAAGCTCTTTCAAATTTCGGCAAGGTTATTTTGGGCGCAGTAATGGTAATCGGTGTTGTCGGTATGGTTTGCTTTTCGGTGCTTGCGATTTATGGATACAGCGTTGTTTACGGCGACCCTGTATTTGACCTTACAACCGAGGCAAAGGTAGGTCAAAACCAAACTTCGTTTATCTATGGTTACGATGGCGATGATGTTGTTGAAATTACAAGGCTTCACGGTGAGGAAAACCGTATTTGGGTTAATCTTGACGATATGAGCAAATATATTCCTGAGGCCTTTGTTTCAATTGAGGATAAACGTTTTTATAAGCATCACGGCGTTGACTGGATAAGAACAGTTGCTGTTTTTGTTAAAAATAATGACCAAGGCGGCTCAACAATTACGCAGCAACTTATAAAAAACCTTACCGATGATAACAAAGTTACTTATGTTCGTAAGTTTAACGAGATTTTAAAGGCTCTTAACCTTGAAAGAAATTTCAGTAAGAAACAAATACTTGAGGCTTATCTTAATACAATTTATCTTTCAAACGGTTGCTACGGTGTTAAAACTGCGGCAGAAACCTATTTTGGCAAAGAAGTATCGGATTTG
>DAVZKM010000173.1:0-4092 GCA_052272245.1 Eubacterium sp. | reverse complement strand
AGGGTAAGTTCGGCGCAGGTGAGGTTCTCCTTATGCCTGCTCCAAAGGGTACCGGTGTTATCGCCGGCGGTCCTGTTCGTGCTGTTGTTGAAACAGTAGGCATCAAGGATATCAGAACAAAAGCTATCCGTTCAAACAACCCTTGCAATGTAGTTAGAGCTACTATCAATGGTTTAAGCCAGCTTCGTACAGCTGATGAAGTTGCAGCAGTACGTGGCAAGGCAACAAAAGAAATTTTAGGTTAAGGAGGGTGGAATAATGGCAGACATTAAAATCAAGCTTACAAAGAGCTTAATCGGCAGTAAGAAAGACCAGATTGCCACAGCCCACTCTCTCGGTCTTCGCAAAATCGGCAACGTAACAGTTCAGCCTGATAATGCACAGACACAGGGTAAGCTTACAAAGATTGCTCACCTTGTAACAATCGTAGAAGAATAAGGGGAGGTGCAGATAATATGAAATTACATGAACTTTCTCCTGCTGAGGGCTCTAAGAAGAGCGTAAAGAGAATTGGCAGAGGTACTGCTTCAGGTCAAGGCAAGACAGCCGGCAAAGGACAGAAGGGCCAGAAATCACGTTCAGGTTACAGCAGACGTCCGGGTTTTGAAGGCGGTCAGATGCCACTTCAAAGAAGAGTTCCTAAGAGAGGATTTAACAACATCTTCGCTACTGAATATGCAGTCGTAAATCTTTCAACACTTAATGACAGATTTGAGGACGGCGCTACAGTTGATGCTCAGAGTCTTAAGGACGCAGGTGTTATCAAAAAGACACTTGACGGTGTTAAGGTTCTCGGAAAAGGCGAAATCACTAAGGCAATCACAGTAAAAGTTGCTGCAATCAGTGAGTCGGCTAAGGCAAAGATTGAAGCTGCAGGTGGCAAGGTGGAGGTGCTCTAATGATTAAAACCATGATTAATGCGTGGAAGGTGCCTGACATTCGCAAGAAGCTTTTGTTCACAGCATTTATCATCCTCGTTTTCAGAATAGGTTCAGTCATTCCCGTACCTTTCCTTAATATTGTTGAAGAAATCAATGTTGGTAAGGGCAACACAATTCTCACTTATTTGAGTTTGATGACAGGTAGTGCATTCACATATGGTACTATTTTTGCTATGTCAATCACTCCGTACATCAACTCTTCAATTATCATTCAGCTTCTCGCAGTGGCAATCCCGTCACTCGAGAGATTACAGAAGGAAGGCGAAGAAGGCAGAAAGAAGCTTGCTTCTATTACTCGTTTTGTAACAGTTGCACTCGGTATTCTTCAGTCTATCGCTTATTACTTCTATCTTCGTACAAATAACTACCTTATGACTGATTCAAACGGTGCTCAGTTCACAGGTTTTGACGCAGTTTTCCAGGCTCTTGTTATTGTACTTGTTTTAACAGCAGGCACAGCAGTTATTATGTGGCTCGGTGAGCAGATCACTATCAGCGGTATCGGTAACGGTATTTCCATTATCCTTTTCGCAGGTATCGTATCTCGTTTCCCAACCCTTATTAAGCAGCTCTTCCAGTATCTTGATACAGGCAGACTTGTTTATAAAATCCTTGTTCCTGTAGTTATCGTATGCTTCTTGCTTATGATTGCATACATCGTATTTATGGATAATTCAGAGAGAAGACTTCCGATTTCTTACGCAAAACGTGTAGTCGGCAGAAAGATGATGGGCGGTCAGTCAACTCATATGCCTATTAAGGTTAATATGAGCGGCGTACTTCCTGTAATCTTCGCTTCTTCAATTCTCTCTCTTCCGGGAACAGTTCAAATGTTCCTTTCGGCTGATAAGTATGAAGGCACTTTCTGGGAAAAGTTCTTTAAGGCATTCCAGGGCGACTCTTGGTGGTACGCAGCAATGTACTTCCTTCTTATCATCTTCTTTGCTTATTTCTACAGTACAATTCAGTACAACCCAATTGAAATGGCAAACAATTTGCGTAAAAACAATGGTGCAATCCCAGGTATCAGACCGGGTAAGCCGACCTCTGATTACATTCTCAGAGTTCTTTCAAGGCTTACACTTATTGGTGCTTTGATGCTTTCGGTTATTGCGCTCTTCCCAATCGTTTACTCACTTATCTGTGATGCGGCTATCAAGCCACTTGCAGAAGGAGGCAGCGATGGCGGTATGACAATTTCTCTCGGCGGTACATCACTTATCATTATGTGCGGTGTTGCACTTGAGACAGTTCGTCAGTTAGAGTCGCAGATGATGATGCGCCACTACAAAGGCTTCCTTGACTAATAACAAATAGGAGTATTAAATATGAAACTTATTCTTCTCGGTGCTCCGGGTGCCGGTAAAGGTACTCAGGCAGAAAAGATTGTTGAAAAATACGGTATTCCGGCAATTTCAACAGGTAATATTCTTCGTGCGGCCGTAAAGGACGGCACAGAAATGGGACTTAAGGCTAAATCGTTTATGGACGCAGGACAGCTTGTTCCCGACGAGGTTGTTATCGGTATTATCAAGGACAGACTTAAAGAAAAAGATTGCGAAAACGGCTTCATTCTCGATGGTTTCCCAAGAACAATTCCTCAAGCCCAAGCTCTTTTAGATTCAGGCGTTGATATTGATAAGGTGCTTGATATTGAGGTTTCTGACGAAGCAATCACTAAGAGAATGAGCGGCCGCCGTGTTTGCTCAAAATGCGCCAATTCTTATCACGTTGAGTATAAGAAGCCAAAGGTTGAAGGCGTATGCGACGCTTGCGGCGGAGAACTTATTCAGCGTAAGGACGATGCTCCTGAAACTGTTCTTGCTCGTTTGGCTGAATATCACCAAATGACAGAACCGCTTAAAGATTTCTACAACAAGCTTGGTAAGCTTACAGTTGTAGAAGGACAGGAAGAAGTTGCAGATACAACCGCACTCGTTTACGCTGCGTTGGAGGATTAACATGATAGTGCTAAAAAGCAGCCGTGAACTCGAGCTTATGAAAGAAGCTTGTCAAATTTCGGCTGAAGCATTAATGGTAGCAGGCGAGGCAGTAAAGCCGGGCGCTTCTACCAAGGAAATTGATGAGATTGCATACAAGTTTATCAAAAAACACGGTGCAACTCCTAACTTTTTAAACTACGGTGGATTTCCTGCTACCGCATGTATATCTATAAATGATGAAGTTATTCACGGCATCCCAAAGGCTGACAGAATCCTCAAAGAGGGTGACATTGTCAGCATCGATTTGGGTGCGGCTAAAAACGGATATAACGGCGATAATGCTGCTACATTTGCTTGCGGAACTGTAAGTGACGAGGCAAAGCGGCTGATGGATACTACTCGTGAAAGCCTTTATAAAGGCATTGAGCAAGCGGTTCCAGGCAACAGAATCGGCGATATCGGTCACGCAGTACAGGAGTATTGCGAAGCACGTGGGTACGGCGTTGTACGTGACTTTGTCGGTCACGGCGTCGGTACTAAGCTTCATGAAGAACCAAGCGTACCAAACTTCGGTCACGCAGGCCGTGGTATCAGACTGTTACCCGGAATGACATTGGCAATTGAACCAATGATTAATCTGGGAACCTACAAGGTTAAACAGCTTTCAGACGGTTGGACCGTCAAAACCGCTGACGGCAAGCTTGCTGCTCATTTTGAGCACTCGATTGCGATTACGCCAAACGGTCCTGTTATATTAACAAAAGTCTGAGGCTTTAATCAATTGCTGGCGATTACGCCGTAATGTGATTCCAGTTAAATTAAAAACATCAATCGTAAATAATTAAATTTTAGCGAGGTATAAGATGTCAAAGTCAGATATGATAGAAGTTGAGGGTACCGTGGTTGAAGTGTTACCTAATACAACTTTTAAAGTAACATTGCAAAATGACCACATCATTATAGCCCACATCAGCGGGAAGCTGAGAATGAATAATATTCGTATTCTTCCCGGTGACAAGGTAACGATTGAGATGTCCCCATACGATCTTACTAAGGGTCGTATAATATGGCGCTCAAAGTAATAATTAGGAGGATATTCAGAATGAAAGTAAGACCTTCTGTAAAGAAAATTTGCGAAAAGTGCAAAGTAATAAAGCGCAATGGAAAAGTAATGGTTATCTGTGAAAATCCAAAGCACAAACAGCGTC
>DAVZKM010000172.1:0-4164 GCA_052272245.1 Eubacterium sp. | reverse complement strand
TCCTCAACCACGTCATGCAAAAGCGCACCCACAATACACTCATTGTCCATTCCGAGCTTGTAAAGAATTTCAGCAACGGCTACAGGATGCATAATATAAGGCTCACCTGAGCGCCTGCGCTGATTTTTGTGGGCATCACGTGCAAGGTCATAAGCTTTTTTGATTAATTGACTGTCATATTGCGGATTTTTCTTTATATCTTCAAAAAAGTCATTAAAGCCGTCGTCATAATCGTCAGTATATACACTTTGTTCCTCGTTTAGCAATTATAATCTTCCCTTCAAAACCGTAAGAGTATCAGTTCTCTCAAGGTTTGCTTTAGTTTTTACATCATTTAAAGTAATATTACCTTCACGCTTTATCAGCCCTGCTTCCTCAAACGCATCAAGTGCAAAAGCAAGCTGACCGTATGTCAGGTAATTTGCAAGTTCAAAATATAAATCGTCAAATGTGTATTTATATCCCTTTTGACTTTTTAAATATTTATAAACAACGGCGCAAATATCCCTTTTCGGGTAAAGCTCAGTTTTATTTTTCTTTCCGAGTTTAAATAGGAGATAGTCATTTTTCTCCCGATAATATTTATCAATATCAATTCCTGATTTTCTGAAATCAACTATTTGAGCTGAAATATAATCTTTATTTTTAAACGTGTTTTTTGAAAGTCTCACGGCGAAATCGAGAGTATCGCCAATCTTATGCGGAAATTCATCAAGCGTAGTCCCGAATTTAACCATACGTACGCTTTTCCCCTTTTTTTCGGCCTCTATTTTTAAATGCTTGCCGTCACCGATAGCGGCAACGTTAGTCAATATCAGATTATAAAGCCCAAAAACAGGCTGTGCGTTATCCGTTCCGAAAGGCTCTAATTTAGTCAAATTATTAACCAAATCAAGCGTAAGATAATAAGGAGAAAGCTTGCAGTCAATTTTTAACGACTGAATCGGCATAACGGGATAATTAGCTTTTGCAAAATCATTAATTCTTCTTCTAAACGCTGCTATATCCTTAACATTAAGCCCCATACCGGCTGCAAGAGGATGACCGCCGAAATGAGTTAAAATATCAGAACAGCTTGAAATTGCTTCGAAAATATTAAACCCATCAACACTTCTTGCCGAGCCTGTTGCGTTCCCCTCGTCATCAATGCCAATAACTATTGCCGGCTTAGAATAAAGCTCCACAAGGTGAGCGGCACTAATACCGATAACGCCCTTATGATAATTATGGCCTGCAACAACTATAACTCTGTCGGTTTGATAAGCCCTGTCATTAGAGATAATTTCGGCAATATCCTTATCAATCTTTTTTTCAACCTCGTGGCGATGAGTATTTTCAAGATTAAGCTGTTCAGCCTTATATTCTGCGATTTCATTGTCCTCACAAATCAGCAAATCAACAGCAAGATTAGCCGTATCCATTCTGCCTGCCGCATTTATCCTCGGGCAAATTTGAAAAGCCACGTCGGTTGCAGAAAAACGCTCTGATTTTGAATTGGTACTCTTTTTAAGAGTGGAAATTCCGATTTTTGTATCTGCATTAATAAGTTTCAATCCTGCCTTGACTATCGCTCTGTTTTCATTTAAAAGAGGTACCATATCGCCGATTGTCCCTATAGTTACATAATCCGCATAATCCTCGAGCAAATCCTCAACGTCGCCGTCATACAGGGCGCACGCAAGCTTAAATGCAACACCTACTCCGGCAAAATCACGAAATTCAATTTCATTATCTTCTCTGTGAGGATTAATAACCGCCTCGGCACGTGGAAGGTTTTCACCTATTTGGTGGTGGTCGGTAACAATAAGCTGCATACCGAGAGAATAAATATATTCAGCCTCTTCAATTGATGAAATACCATTATCTACTGTAATAATCAAATCTGTACCGTCAGCCTTAATTTTATCAATAGCTTTAAAATTCATTCCGTAGCCGTCTGTAGCTCTGTTAGGAATATAGTAGCTCACAAAGCCGCCGAGTGCGCTTAAAAAGGTATAAAGCAAAGCTGTTGAAGTAACTCCGTCGCAATCATAGTCGCCGTAAATGCAAATGCTTTCTCCGTCATCAAGAGCACGATTTATGCGTTCAACTGCCTTATCCATATCCTTTAGCAGATAAGGCGAAGAAAACCTGCACCCGTCGGACAAAAATTCCGAGACTGCAAGCTCATCATCAATTCCTCTTGAAACCAGCAAGAAAGCAACAAAAGCGTCAATATTCAGTTTTTCACTCAATGCAGATGCCTTAGCCTTGTCTATTTCTGCGTTTACCCATTTTTTATATGACATTATGAATTTTTATCTACCACATGAAATTTTTTCAAATTGCCTGCTTTTTCGGCACGCTTTCTAAGCTCCTCGTCAACGTCGTCAGGTGTGATGCCCTCATTTGCCATCATAACAAGGGTATGATAAATAAGGTCGCAAATCTCGCCGACTGTTTCATCCTTTACTCCGTTTTTGGCGGCGATAACCATTTCCGTTGACTCTTCGCCTACTTTTTTCAGTATTTTATCAAGTCCTTTTTCAAAAAGATAGCAGGTATAACTACCCTCCTGATGTGCTTCTTTTCTTGCAAGGACAGTTTCATAATCGTTTCTGATATAATCCATTTTTATTCTCCGTTATTTTCAAGTTTAATTTTGTTAAAAAAGCAAGAGTGATTGCCCGTGTGGCAAGCCGCACCCGTTTGAATAACATTAACTAAAAGCGTGTCATCATCGCAATCGCCGTAAATTGACACAACCTTTTGAAGATGACCCGAGGTTGCGCCCTTATTCCAAAGCTCTTGCCTTGAACGTGACCAAAACCAAGTATAACCTGTTTCAAGCGTTTTCTTCATCGACTCTCTATTCATATAAGCGAGCATAAGAACCTCGTTTGTGCCCTCCTCCTGAACTATTGCAGGGATAAGCTCGCCTTTTTTAAAATATTTTTCTATATCAATCATTGCATACCTCCACGGCCTCTTTCAAATCAATAGTACCCTCATAAATGCTCTTTCCGCATATTGCACCGTAAAGATTTTTACTTTTTAATGTAAGAATATCATCTAAATTTGTAACTCCGCCCGATGCGGTAATATCGCAGGAAACGGCATTGTTAATTTCAACAAGCTGTTCGACATTAGGACCCGTCAAAGTACCGTCACGTGAAATATCGGTAAAAATTATATTTTTAACACCGACATCTTCCATTCTTTTTGCAAGATCGGTAAAATAAACGTCACTTTTTTCAACCCAGCCCTCGGTTGCGACATATCCCGATTTTGCATCAATTCCGACTGCAATTTTACCGTCAAATTCTTTGACTGCTTCTTTTACAAGTTTGGGATTTTTAAGTGCAACAGAGCCTAAAATAATACGTGAAATTCCATTATTAATATAAAAATCAATATCTTTCATCGTTCTTATTCCGCCGCCGAGTTCAACGTTAAGTCCGGTTTCTTTTGATACATTAATAAATGTTTGAGCATTAACCGGTTCTTTTTTAAGCGAGCCGTCAAGGTCAACCATATGTACCCATTTGCACCCTGCAGTTAAAAAGTCAAATGCAGTTTCGACAGCGTCGCCTGCCACCTGATGAGCAGTGGAAAAATCGCCCTTAAAAAGCCTGACGGGTTTGCCGTCGATAATATCAATTGCAGGAAAAATAAGCATATTAAAGAACTCCTTTTGTTGAAAGCACCGTGCCGTTTTCATTTCGCTTTACGGCAACTTTAAGTGCGTGAGCTACGGCTTTGAATATTGCCTCAATCTTATGATGAGAATTAGTACCGTAAGGTACATCAATATGAAGCGTGATACCCGAATTCATTGCAAAGGCTCTGAAAAATTCCTCTGTCATACAGTTTTCATAATCGCCGCATTTTTCCTGCTCAAAGTTTGCGTTAAAAACAAGAAAAGGTCTGTTTGAAATATCAAGCACACAATTAGCCAAAGCCTCATCCATAGGGATTGAAAAAGAGCCGTATCGCTCAATTCCACTCATATCGCCGAGTGCCTCTTTAAATGCTTTTCCGAGCACAATTCCCGTATCCTCAACAGTATGGTGAGTATCAACCTCTAAATCGCCGTTGACCTTAATTTTTAAGCCGAAGCCGCTGTGAATACCAAAAGCCACAAGCATATGGTCAAAAAAGCCGATGCCTGTTGACACCTCAACA